>JAIERY010000038.1 GCA_019746425.1 Cytophagaceae bacterium | reverse complement strand
ACAACAAAATTGACAAAAAAAACGGGGTAGAAGAAATTTACCCCGTTTTCCTTACAATTTTAGTCGGACAATAATGGTTAATTATACAATATTGAATGAAGATCCTAATCTATTTAATTACTTCTTATAATTTCACATATGAGAAATAAAACGGCATATTTAATTTTGGCATTTTATTTTATTTCCCATTTTTCTTTTTCTAAAGAGGTTTCTTCTATTTTTTTTAAAAAAGCGGATAAGTTTTTCAGGCAATATGTTCAGAATGGCAAAGTAAACTATGTTGCTTTACAACATGGGTCGGAAGAATTAAACGACCTGGTAAATATGATAGGATCTTTTGATCTGAATAATGCAAATGAAAAAACGAAAAAGGCATTTTACATTAATGCTTATCATTTACTGATTATACATAGCGTAACAGAGAAACTCCCTGTTAACTTTCCGCTCGAAGAGCCCGGCTTTTTCAGCTCGGAAAAGCACATGGTTGCAAAAGAATTGCTGACTTTAAACGAGATTGAGGAAAGGAAAATAATGAACTTCAAAGACGTAAGAGTTTTTTTTGTGTTGTCCTCTCCTACTCAGGGCTCCATTCCTGTGGCAAATTTTGCCTACAAACCCAATAAATTAAACAAGCAGTTTAAAAAGAGAATTAAAGAAACGGTAAATAATTTTTCTTTTATCAGGGTAATGAATAAATCATCCCTGGTATTATTCGAGGAGTCGTTCAGAAAAGCGGACAGGGATTTTTTAAATGATCTGATTTCATTGGTCAATAAATACAGGGAGGATCCTTTGCCTGCTGCCTATAAAATAGATTTTTATCCTTCGGGCAGGAAGCTGAATATTATTTCACAGCTTAATTAAAATCAAAAAATTCATATTCGCCTTCAGGCGTCTCAACTTCTTTTTCAGGATCTTTTTTATTCTTAAAAATATTTTCCAGTTCCTGTTTTTCTTTTTTCAGGTCTTCCTTGATTTTTTTACCGGTGCGTTTCCTGTCATAGGTTACATTGTAATTTTCAGTAGTGCCCGTAATATTTATAAATACCAGGGTGTTTCCTTTCGTGTCTTCCTCAATGGCGCCGAATGCTTCGTCTTTATCACGCTGATTGTTTCTGAAGAAATTTTTCAGGGATAAAGTAAGCTTATAATCTATTTTCTGGTCAAAGGTGTGTGAACCTGAAATTTTGATATTGGAAAGGCTGGGCTTCCCGATCACATTGATGCTGGATACGCTGGATTGTAATTCCATTTCCGGGATGATCACCTTTTCATTTTCTATATATATAGTATTTTTCAGCTCTGAAAATTTAATATGTTCGAGCTGCTCTTCATCTACGAGTTTTAATTCAGCTAATTTTTTTATAGGTTCAAAATTATTAAGCTCACCGTTTTTGATCGTCGCTTCAACTTTTCCTGTGACTGAAGGAAGAATCACTTCATTGTTTTCATTCAAGGCAAAAAATAATCTGACATTGCCTGTGAATTGTCCCTTAAGATGTTTGTCAACTAAAAAGTCCTGGTTAAAACTTTCAAAAAGATAAAAGACACTGTCGACATGAATATTCGTCAGATTGATTTTATTATTAAACTCTGATCTGTTCCTGGCGCTTAGTGATATCAATGAATATAAATTAATTTTTCCTCCTGCTGTATTAAAAGATATATCTTTTAAATAAGCTACTTTCTGATTGTATTCTATTTTTCCGCTGAAGTTTCTGGCATTGAGTCTTCTGAAATTTAAAGTTTTAAAATCGCATCTGATTTTTAAAATATAATCAGAATTAGTGATTCCTTTTTCTTCACTATTAGGAGTAGTGGAATTTTCTGAAGGAAGCAGTGTCAGCATTTCATTTAAATCCAGGTGATTGGATTTTATATTAGCATCAATCAAAAGTTTTTCTTTGTCGAAGAATATTTTTCTGATAAAATTTTTAAAACTGCCCTGTACAAAATAATCTGAATTGCCAATTCGTCCCGTAAGACTATCTACCTTAAGGTCATTTTTTCCAAAAGAGAAAGCCCCGTTAAAATTCTTAAATGGAGTTTTATAGTTTTTCAGCTGGAAGTTTAAACCCCTGATAGTAATATATCCTTCCGCTTTTATTTTTTCCTGTCCTTCTTTAGTGCTCATATCCGATGCTTTTCCTTCAAAGGAAATTTTCGCATCCATCATTCCATCGGCTGCGCTAACCTGCGGTACCGGATAAAAGTTAAGCAATGATTTTATATCAAATCCTCCGGAAAAATTGAATTTTAAAAAAGGATCTTCAAAATTCTCCATAAGAAAATTTCCCCTGATCGTTTTGCCGTCAAGTGAAGCATTGATATTATTTAATGTCAGTACAGAAGATCTCAGATGCTGGTGTTTCCCATTGGTGAAAGAACCCTTCAGGGTAGCGTGCTGAATTTTTTTATTAAACTCAGGATGGTAGAATGAAGTATTATCAAATCCGAAATCAATAGTAATCTGAGGATTTTCTTTCCCCTTTATAAATCCTTTGATGGTAGATTCAAAAAAAACATTACCCGAGCTTCTATATACATTCAGTTCATCGCTGATATTTTTAGGAAGCAGGGAGACGAGCGTAGAAATGGTGCTCTTTTCCGCTTTTAATTTTAAATCAATTTCATTTCTTTCTTTCCCTTCATAAAATCCAGAAATGCTGAATTCGGATTTTTCTACAATAAGTGAAGATGGCTGGATCTTAAATAGCGCTTTATCCTCGTCATACTGTTGTTCGCTTTTCACTTGTATGGCTTTTTCTTTGAAATACTCATAGTTGCCAATTCCAATCGAATGAACAAAGAGATCGCCATCAAGACCTATATACCATATGCTTTCTTTGTAGCTTATTTTCGAGTCAGCTTCTTTGATATACACTTCATGATGCTGGTTTACTGCTTCGCTGCTATAGAAAAGAAGTACATCCGTGAGGTCAATTTTCTGAAGATGTAAGGAAAGATTGCTTTCTGAAGCAGTAGTGGTGTCTGTCTTGAAAATGTTGTAATTAGTCTCGCCGTCTTTATTGATCTTTATTCTTATCTCCCCGCCTTCTGCAAATATATTCTGGATCACATATTTTCCCTGCAGGAAGTCAATGGCATCAAAAGAGAAGTAGAGTGACTTTAGCTGGGCCAGTTTGCCGGTACTGTCGCCCAGGTTTTCATAAACCCTTACATTTTTCAGCCCTATGGAGATTTCGGGGAATTTTTTAAAAACCGACAGATCTATGTCCTTGTCGATTTCAATTTTGGTATTGAGGTGCTTATTTAATTCTTTAAAGGTTAGCTGAATGATTTTGTCTTTGAAGAGGAAAGCTGCTCCTACGCCTAACACAAACAAAATCAGGAAGATAAGTAAGGTATACTTTAAAATTTTTTTAAAAACCTGAAATGCTTTCACCCGGCTTTGATTTTATACTATAAATATAGTGTTAGAAGCTAATATATCCTTAAAACGGCGGGCGGAAAAGAATATTTTTATGCCTTGAAGCTTTGCAAAATTTAAAATTCCCATTAGTTTTGCACTCCCCTTAAGGGAATTAATGAAAGGGAGCTTAGCTCAGCTGGCGGATGGTTCAGAGCATCCCGCTTAAGAGCGGGAGAGTCGCGGTTCGAAGGGGAGAGATTAAGAGAGTTCATTCAAATTTTGAAAATATTTTTAGGGAGCTTAGCTCAGCTGGTTCAGAGCATCTGCCTTACAAGCAGAGGGTCACAGGTTCGAATCCTGTAGCTCCCACTAAAGACGACCAAGGTCGTCTTTTTTGTTTTATGACTAGCTATA
>JAIERY010000111.1 GCA_019746425.1 Cytophagaceae bacterium | reverse complement strand
GACATCAAAGAAGAAAAAAAGACATTGAATTAAATTTATTTAAATCAAGTGGTTAAATGTGTTAAAGTAGAATTAAAGCATGGTGATAATTGTAGGTTTGCTTTTCCATAGTATAGCAGACATTCAACTAAAATTTGCTGATTATGTTTTAGGCTCCGCCAAACATGAGGTTGGCCAGTATGGATAGCAATACAAGAACCAGTTTTTCTTTGATACTTGTCCTTCGAAAACTCTTTGTAAATACTTTTTTCATAGCGGTATTAGTTTTTAAGGATATAATATTATTTATTTTCTTTGGAAAATATATATTCAGTAAAAGAGCCTTCCATTTTGGTAATCATACTTTCACTGTCGCCCTCTACTTTTAAAATCCATGCATCCGAAAAGCAATCAATATCTTTTATTTCATCATATTTTTGAATCATATCCTGGAGCGAGTTGGATGAAGTCATATAGGAGTAAACCCAGTTGTTGATTTTAGAAGATTTGTTGTAGCATACATACCCAAGCTCATTTAGAAATTTGTAATGTGTATTGGCGTGCTCACGTGTATCAAACACTCCGACAATCAGGTAATACCTGGTTCCATCTGAAGTATTTTTTAAAATGTCTGCTTCAGTAACTTCTGTACTTACCATAGTAGAATCGTACATTCTTTGTGCATGAAGCTTTGATGTACTCAATAATAAGATTGTTCCTAAAACAAAAAAATAAATCGTCGGAGTAAAGTTTTTCATAATTGTAATATTTAAGGGTTGAACATTTCTAAATTTTACTTTGCACTACTTATTAATTGATAATAAATGTCTTCGCTGATATGAAAATATTCTGGTAGCATTTTTATTTTCTTTTTGTAAAGTTATTTGCAATAGTTCCGCCAGGCGATGACGGTTCTGACTCCGGGAAATGACATTTGTCACTATTTTAAATTTTCTTAAAAAAAGCCTTTAAAATGCATTTTTTTGAACTTTTAAGGCGTGAAAGCAGCCGGAAAAATTATTAATAGAATGATTTTTTTGATGAGGCAGTAAATAAATGGAAGCAGATAGCCGGAAAAGGCGATGAATGATCAATCTTTTGGAGAGATAAAAGGGATTGAAAATAAAAATAATTTTCAATCCTATAAGGCAAAGATTAATTGTTGAGATTATATCTGTCCTCAGGTCACAAACAAGATATTAAAGAGAGCAAAGGTGGTTTCGGAACGAAGCATAAGCAATGGATTAACAAGAAAAGAAAAGGACGGAAAGATTAGTAAGATATTGTGCATTTGCTAAAGTCTGAATAGATATTTTCTTTAGTTATCCGGATTGATTCCTGAATGTTGTCCTTAAATAAATAGAATGACTTAGAAGGATTTCTGCTTTTTGGATAATTTTATAAGCTTTAACTTCTGCTCCAAGGAATAGAAGTAAGAATAACTTTATATATAGCTGAAATTCTACTCGTCAAAGACAGTCTTAATTACTATCTCTTATTTCTTTTTTTGAACATATGCGGAAACGTAAATACTTATTTCATAAAGAATGTATAATGGCAGCGCTACTAATACCTGACTCAATATATCCGGAGAAGGTGTAAGGATGCCCGCTGCAATAAAAATTCCGATCACAGAATACTTTCTGTACTTGCGCATTGCCTGCGGAGTAACGATTCCAATTACTGAAAGAAAATAAATCAGTACCGGTAACTGGAATATCAAACCGCTTCCTAAAACCATAACACAAAGTGTGGAGATGTATGAACTTAAATCAAATTGATTTGTAACAGAAGCATCCAATTGATAATTCGCAAGGAAATTTATGGATAGAGGCGAAATGATATAGTATCCGAATAGAATTCCAATAAGAAATAATACCGGCATTATCAGCACTGTAATTAAGCTCATCTTTACTTCCTTTGGGTATAGGGCTGGTTTTATAAAGCTCCATATTTCCCATATAACATATGGAAAAGCAAAAATTATTCCTCCGATGAGAGAAGCTGTTAAATGTGTGGTGAACTGGCCTGACATAGTTCTGTTTTGTAAAGGGATGTTGAGTTTTTCAAGGCATAGCCCCAATTCACAAAGCATGCGATAAGTCCAGAAGTCTGTTTTTGCCGGGGCAAGTATAAAAGTCTGGAAAATAAATGGCATATATATAAATGCCATGATCATTAAAATTAATATTACGACCAGCGATCGGACTAAGTGTGCTCTGAAGGCTTCCAGGTGGTCGCTTACAGACATCTCTTCGGGCCTGATTTTATTTATCGAACGGGAAAATAATTGAATTATATAATACATATAGAAGTGTAAATAAGGAGAAGGATATTAAATATTATCCTTCTCTGTTGTTTTTTGAATTTCTGAATTGGCTTCGGTCGCGGCATTCTTAAATTCCCGGATGCCTTTTCCCAGACCTCTTGCAAGCTCAGGAATTTTTTTAGCTCCGAAAAAAATAATTATGATCAGGAGAATGAGAAATATCTCGCCTCCACCGAGGCCTCCGATAAACAGTAGTGTGTTTAGTGTCATAGCTTTTTAGTTTTAAAAAAAGTAAGAGAGGTTTTCTCTCTTACTCCGTCATAGCTGGTTGAATTAGCAATTGGCTGTACAAAACATATTAAATATGGCTACCGTTTCAGAAGTTGTTAAAACTTCGTCAAAGGCTTCTGTTTTTCTGTCGTTGGAAACCCCCGCTGAAATAGCTGTTGCTATATTTACTCCTGCATGAGTAGTATTAGCCTCTGTGGTTGCTCCACTATATACAGCCGCAAATGCCGCTGGTATAGTTGTGTTGTTTTGAGTAATCCATCCCTTTTCGTTACGGATTCTTCTGACTTCAGAGGCATGTCTGGCTTCTACAGAATGGATCTGCAAGGCAGCGGTAAGCAAATCATTATCAGCCATTAGATTTCCTGCCTGACCCTTATAAGCTCTCACCCCTGTATCTTCAAATGCCTGCGCCATGGCAAGGAATGTAGGATAGTCGGTGAATGGAGAATAAGTTCCACCTACAGTAAAGTCAAATGTTGGCTCTACAGGAGCTGCCGCACCTAATGCTGTTGCAAGAAATGTCACATGATCTGCCTCATGTGCATATATCTGATCAAACACCACTTTGTTTGTACTAGGCAAAGCAGTTGATACCATCGCAGCCTGCCCCATTTGATAAAATTTTCTTTCAAGATACTCCAGTTTCAAAGCAAGCTGAAGCGCTGCAATGGAATTGGCTGTTTGAGCTTTTACAATAGTAGGCATTGCCACAAGTGCAAAAGGTATTGAAGTAAGCGCAGCTTTAAGGCTAAAGTCTTTTGCTTTTTTGAAAAGATTTCTTCTTAAAGCCGGTTTTAAAAATTCTTCCTGATCTACTTTTTCAAGATCCAGTTTATTAATGATTTCCAGCTAAATTCATATGTTTATTTTAGGCGTAGAGACTGTCTATGTTAGAGCCTTGGATAAGGCGCACTGTGAGAAACTTTGATTATTTCACATTTTCTCTTTTAGGACGTGTGTGTAGACTGTGCATATTTAGCTCTGTTTCAGACACGAAATCCATGCTAACAACTGACTGAAAAAAAGAGTCTAATAACACCCTAAGCCGAAATATAGAACAGTGGGTCATGCTGAATAAGTAGAGTTCTCTTGAATTTTTATGCTTTATAAGGGGTTCAAGCCTTCCTCTCTGCAACTACAGTGTAGTAGTGCCGCTACCAACTCTGGATAAAACCAGTATCCTGAATCTTTATCTGTTTGACATTTTTTCTTGATCTGGATAAAA
>JAIERY010000300.1 GCA_019746425.1 Cytophagaceae bacterium | reverse complement strand
GTCTATTGTTTCGATAATTTTTTTATCCCAAAACTATCCTTTTTTCAATTACTCCCCAACTTTTAACGCTGACCCGATTATACTCTTGAAGGAAGAGTGGCTGCTATTGCATCCGGAAAAATATTTCACATCGAATTTGATGGAGTCAATGTTACCGGACCTATTGCGGTTCCCAATACAGGAGGATGGCAGACATGGGCTACAGTGAAAGCTCAGAATATTCAGCTATCAGCAGGAAATAAAATCATGAGAGTGGTTTTTGAAACGAATGAAATGAACCTCAATTTTATCAATGCTATTAAAACGAATAATCAGACTCCTTACAATGGTGTGATTATAAATTTACCTGGAAAAGTAGAAGCGGAAAATTATGACCTGGGCGGCCAAGGAGAAGCATTCAACGAGACAACGCCCGGCAATACAGGTGCTGTTTATAGAAATGATGCGGTGGACATTGAAGCATGTACCGATGCAGGAGGCGGATTTAATCTGGGATGGATTGATGCCGGTGAGTGGCTTGAATATACTGTCAATGCTACTGCAACAAGCAACTACAGGTTTAACTTCAGAGTGGCTACACCAATGGCCGGTAAGACCTTAAGTCTTTTAGTGGACGGAGTAAACAGAGGTACTGTCAATATTCCGGTTACGGGAGGATGGCAAAACTGGGCAACTGTTTCATTGAACAATATTACTTTGAACCAGGGGCAGCATATCATAAGATTGCTTATGAATGGAAATGAGTTTAACGTTAATTATTTCGATGCGGCTGTTATAACTCCAAAAACCGGTATGTTTGATCAGAGCGCTGCTGCTATCAGAATATATCCTAATCCTGCCAATGAACTTCTATTTATAGAATCTGCCATTGAAGGAATGGTGACTTTGGCAATATTTGATTCGTTCGGGCAGGAAATTCTGAAAAAGGAAAATATTTCAGGAAACTTTTCAGAGGCGATAGAATTCAAATCGTTGCTTCCCGGAATCTATATGGTGAGAATTGTTGCCGGAGAAGAAATCTTTACGGAGAGAATTGTGAAACAATAAATCATTTTAATAATAAAATATAAAAGGCTTACCCGAAAGAGTAAGCCTTTTTTTCTAACCCATTATTAACTATTAAACAAACTATGCTTTTATAATATTTCCTTCTTTGTCGAGAAGAATTTCTGTTTTCTTATGCTTATTTTTTAAATCTATCTGATAAAATATTTCGTGGTTTCCGGTTTCTATTTTTAGAACATTGGTAATATGCCCGCTATTGTGATGGTATAAATCCATTCTTCCGGAGAAAGGAACCTGTGTCCACTCTACTGTCTGATCGGCTTCGATAAATTTTCCTTCTGCATCATAATAAGCCGCTCCGTAATCATCACCTACTCTGAATGCTGCTTTAAAATCATGTAAATCTGTTTCCTCCCATTTAACATGTTTTGCAGTTGGATAAGCATTGTAAAAGTTTGCTTTTACCATCACCGGTACTTTTGTTGCAGAAATTGATTTTGCAAAAGTTGCGAATGCAAGACAAATAAAGAAGATACTGAATATTGACCTTTTCATATCACTTGATGTTTTGTTTCCAATAATCGCTTGCGCGTTATTGTTGAATCAAAGTTGCCGGAAAATTCTGGAGACATTTTGTAGTATAGTCAGAATCCGAAAACAGTATTAAGTTTTTAAATTGTAAAATACTGACTGTTAGCAGGCTTAAGGGAATCTGTAGAAAATCTGAAGATGGTTCAGGCAAGGTATATCGTAGATTAAAATCTGTTTTTTTATCTATCTTTATACAATGAAAAAGATAATAACCATTTTCTTATTTGCTTTTCTCCTCACAGAAACACATGCTGTAAAGTTGCCTTTACCAGATGTTTATTGCAATCAGGTAAAACTGAAAAAAGGAAAAGTCACTTCTTATTTTTTACCGCTTGAGCTTGAATTCCGGTATACATCCAAAGATCCGGAAGTTCAATATAAAATCAAGCATGGTCGAATCGTATATGAGAAAGTAGTGCCTTTGAGACCTGATACTACCATTCACGATTCCTTGCATTTTGATTTTACTTCCAATCGTGTGCGGACCCAGGCTTTGGTAAAAGGAGATAGGGTGAAGATCCTTTTACTGGAAGTAGAAGCATGGAAAGGAGATAAAATGATCGGCATGGACAATGAAGTGAAAACTATTTTATTGAAAGTTACACCTGCCGGTGATCTGGTGCAGGAGGAATATGAAACGATCAATAAAAGTAATCTTAAAGTAGAAGTCAATGGAAAGGAGCTCGCCGGTAATACCGCTTATACTTCCGGTATGGGACAAGATTGGGTGTTGACTTATATTGATGACAAAGGCAGAAATATAGAAATCATCAGTTGGGAAATTACAGTCTTCAAAGGTCGTAAGACTATAGATCTGTACAGGGGATATGAAACCAATAAAGGAAATATAGCAGGTGTATCTTTAGAGCCTGGTGCTTTTATTGCTTTAACGGCCCATACGCGTCACGGGAGGGTGTTTAAAGTGATTAAAGTAAGTTAACATTTTGATTAAGCCCCTAGAATAAAATAGCCCATCCGCCAGCTGGCGGATGGGCTATTTTATTCGAAGAGATATTCTATTTACTTTTTTTCCATCCGAATACGGGATAATGATATCCGGAGTCTTCCGTTACATTCCATTTCTGCCCGCATTTTTTACATATCACCTCATAAGAAGTGGAGTAAGTCTCCTGATCGGATTGCTGAGATTCTATTTTAAATAAAGCATCACTGGGAGATGTATTGTATTTGGTTTTAACCGTACAATCACATTTTCCTTTGGCTCTGTTTTCAAGTAAGGCAAGAAGTTCATCGTAATCTGTTCTGTAATCACGTAGTCCCGGAAGCGGCGGTAATCCTTCACGGATCTTTTTTACATCTCCGATAATTTCCGGCTTACAATGGTCCGATAAAATCCTGTAACAATAGTAAGCAGTCAGATAACCTTGCTCAGCCTGAAAAACTTTCATGGTTTGCAAGGCAAAAGAGGAGAGTACTTCAGAGTTTTTTTCTTCCGATTGTATCTTTTTAAAAAACTTATCTACTTCATCCGCTGAATGAAGCGCGGAAAGTTGTTTCTGATAGCTTTCTACCTGATGCATATTGCTTAATAAATTTTAAACTACCAGGTTGACAATTCTATTCGGTACAACAATAACTTTCTTAGGAGCTTTACCTTCCAGCCATTTCTGAACTACATCAGATTCCATGACCCTTTTCTCTATTTCTTCTTTGGATAAAGAAAGAGGAAGACTAATGGTGGTTCTGGTTTTCCCATTGATAGAAACAGGATATTCAAAATTGTCTTCTGTGACATATTCCTGTTTGAATTCCGGCCATCTGGCTTTAGAGATACTTTCTTTATTCCCAAGCAAAGACCAAAGTTCTTCGGCAATGTGAGGCGCGTATGGAGAAAGAATAATAGTAAGGTCGGTAAGTATTTTTCTGTTGTTGCTTTTCAGGGCTCCCAATTCATTCACGCATATCATAAAGTTACTTACAGAAGTATTGAAAGAGTGTCTTTCAATATCATCTTCCACTTTCTTGATAGTCTTATGAAGGATTTTTAATTCATCTTTGGTCGGTTCAGCATCAGAGACTTTAAAATTGAAAGCCTCATCATGGAAAAGCCTCCATAGTTTTTTGGTAATTTTTTAAACGCCGTCTATTCCATTGGTATTCCAAGGCTTAAATTGCTCCAATGGTCCAAGGAACATTT
>JAIERY010000362.1 GCA_019746425.1 Cytophagaceae bacterium | reverse complement strand
ACCGAGGAAATTATCGACAAGTTCATTAAGGAAGAACCTTCCATTCCTACTTTAAATACGAGAAATGTTCCTGAAGAAGCAGAAGACAAAGCCGCTGAAAGCTATAAATTAAAGCCCAATCTGGTATCTGAAAACATGGCCAGAATTTATGTATTGCAGGGACGAAAGGAAAAGGCCGTAGAAATTTATGAACAGCTGATGTTGAAATTTCCGGAAAAAAGAGCTTACTTTGTAACCCAAATTGAAAAAATAAGAGGAAATTAACAATGGTTGCGTTTATCACAGTATTGATTGTAATTGTATCAGTATTATTAATGCTGGTAATATTGGCTCAGAATCCTAAAGGAGGCGGTGTAAACCAGTTTGCAGGCGGAAGCACTCAATTCATAGGAGTTAAAAAAACAGGTGATTTACTGGAAAAACTAACGTGGGGCTTTGCGATAACCCTGCTTACCCTTAGCATTGTAGCAAACCTTATTCTCAAGCCGGCTTCCATGGATGAGGACGAACCCACTACTCCTCCTACAGAACAAACAGAACAATAAGACATTCTAAATAATTAACAACAAAAAAGTCCCGCTCAATTAGCGGGACTTTTTTATGGATAGGATTTCAGTTTCTAAATACCGGCATATATATGTTTTACCAGCAGCCGCTTCGCTACCGGGAGTACGCTTTCATGAAAAGGCGCATGGATATCTGCATTGATAAGATAAGTAGCCGGATTAGGCAGCTTCTTATATCTTTTAATCAGATCAAGCTTTAGAGATTCAAAAGTAGTACCCATACCCTTTCTGAAATTTTCAATATAGCTCGTATGCACTCCCCTGTATTTTTCATCTGCGCTTTCAAAAATACTTATCTGATATTCGTAAACACGCGTCTCTTTGTCGGGATCGGTATAGATGAATAAGTATCCTTCATCAGGATACAAAGGCGTAATCCCTATCGGAGAAATTGACATTCTCAATTGAATTTCTTCATACAGATCTCTTCCCTGCTCAAGTCCCTCTTTCATTTTAGGCAGAGAATAAGAAATAATTTCCTCAATCTGCGCCATGATGTCATCATCATTGACAATTTCTTTATAGACAAGCTGAAGCTTGTCGAAATCTGCCTTGGAAATCTGTTTAGGAAAATTCTCATGCAGCAATTGCTTGTTTTCCTTAATAGACAGCAGATTTTTATAATGGAAAATAAGGTCGGAAAGGAATGGATAAAGCTTTTTTTCGCCAAAGCTTTCCTTGACCGTTTGAAGGTAGGCCAATAAAATATACTTCTTGTATTCGAAGTCTATATGGCCTTCGAGTAACCAGTTTTTATTCAGCTCTTTCATTGTTCCTAAGAATCTTGATAAATTCCTATTTAAAATACGAATTTTTTAAACGTTTTGTTAAAGAAAAGTCTAATTTTGTCCACCCTTAGGAAGATTTGACAGGGGTGATAACATATAAGTCAGTTCATAGTTATTACAAGCCTCTAATTTCCTGCCAAAAATTCCGAAAACTTCAAATGGCACGGGAAATGCAATCCTGGGAGGTAGAAACAAGTAATCAAAGTTTAACCAAATAAATATCTAAAAAAATGGCAAAAGTGAGTATTAAACCATTGGCAGACAGAGTTCTGGTAGAACCTGCTCCAGCTGAGGAAAAAACAGCTTCTGGTATCATTATTCCAGATACAGCTAAAGAGAAACCGCAAAAAGGATCAATCATAGCAGTAGGGCCTGGTAAAAAAGATGAGCCTACTTCAGTAAAAGTTGGCGATACTGTTTTGTATGGAAAATATTCAGGAACAGAGATCACGGTAGATGGCAAGGAATACCTTATCATGCGTGAGTCGGACATTTTCGCTATTCTATAGTAATGAGTAGATAGTCTTGAGTAATGAGAGTCATGACTCAGATTGCAACTTTTAACTTTTAACTTTAAAACTTTAAACTAATTAAGATTATGGCAAAGAATATATTTTTCGATACAGACGCCAGAGACAAACTGAAAAAAGGGGTTGATGCATTGGCGGATGCTGTAAAAGTTACCCTCGGACCTAAAGGAAGAAATGTTATCCTTGATAAAAAATTCGGGGCTCCTACTGTTACAAAAGACGGAGTTACCGTAGCAAAGGATATAGAGCTAAAAGAACCAATCGAAAACATGGGGGCTCAGCTTGTGAAAGAAGTTGCTTCTAAAACTGCTGATGCAGCCGGTGACGGAACTACTACTGCTACTGTGCTTGCACAGGCGATCTTCAACATTGGAATTAAGAACGTAGCCGCTGGCGCGAATCCAATGGACCTTAAGAGAGGGATTGACAAAGCTGTTGCTGCTGTAGTAGAACACTTGAAAAAACAATCTAAAAAAATACAGAGCTCTCAGGAGATCGCACAGGTTGCTACTATCTCTGCCAACAATGACGTAGAGATTGGAAAAATGATCGCTGATGCGATGGACAAAGTAGGCAAAGACGGTGTGATCACTGTGGAAGAAGCTAAGGGAACAGAGACTGAAGTGAAGACTGTAGAAGGTATGCAGTTCGACAGAGGATATCTTTCTCCTTACTTCGTAACCAACACTGAGACTATGGAAGCTGAATTAGATCGTCCATATATTCTGATCTACGACAAGAAAATTTCTTCTATGAAGGAATTGCTTCCTGTTCTTGAAGCGGTTGTTCAGACAGGCAAACCATTATTGATTATATCTGAAGATGTAGACGGCGAAGCATTGGCTACGCTTGTGGTGAACAAAATCAGAGGCGCTCTGAAAATCGCAGCCGTAAAAGCTCCTGGATTCGGAGACAGAAGAAAAGCAATGCTTGAAGATATCGCTATCTTGACTGGCGGTACAGTAATCTCTGAAGAAAGAGGTTTCAAGCTGGAGAATGCTACAATGGATATGCTTGGTACTTGTGAGAAAATCATCGTAGACAAAGACAATACTACTATCGTAAATGGCGCTGGTAAAAAAGATGATATCAAAGGAAGAATCAATGAGATCAAAGCTCAGGTAGATAAAACAACTTCAGATTACGATAAAGAAAAATTACAGGAAAGGCTAGCGAAGCTTTCTGGCGGAGTAGCTATTCTGTACATCGGAGCAGCAACTGAAGTTGAAATGAAAGAGAAAAAGGACAGAGTAGACGATGCACTTCATGCAACAAGAGCTGCAGTAGAAGAAGGTATCGTTGCAGGCGGTGGGGTAGCATTGATCAGAGCTGCTTCTGCTTTGGAAAAAATAAAAGTAGACAACGAAGACCAGGCAACTGGTATCAATATCATCAAGAATGCAATCGAAGCTCCTCTGAGAACTATCGTATTGAATTCAGGTCTTGAAGGATCTGTAATTGTACAGAAAGTAAAAGAAGGAAAAGACGATTGCGGATACAATGCACGTGAAGATAAATATGAGAATATGTTCGCAGCAGGTATCATAGATCCTACTAAAGTAACACGTCTTGCGCTTGAGAATGCAGCATCTATCGCTTCTCTCCTGTTGACTACAGAGTGTGTAGTAGCAGATCAACCGGAAGAGAAAGCTCCTGCAATGCCTCCAATGGGCGGAGGAATGGGCGGAATGATGTAATAAATATTAATTCCAATAATGAAAAACCCGGATGAGTAGTCCGGGTTTTTTTATTTATTCCATTCTAAAATCTATTTAAATTCTACTGTCATCCGACTAAAATTAAAAATAGTGAAAAAAGGGCATTACAATAAAAATCAAGG
>JAIERY010000353.1 GCA_019746425.1 Cytophagaceae bacterium | reverse complement strand
CAGTCATAGTCAATTGCTTGTTTGTAAATACATCTTGTCCTGTTTGTAACGATGTCCCCATGGGTTGCTGGTAACGTTTAGTGTAAGATATGTGCCGGATTTAAACCACAAAAGTATCAACCTTCAGAAAGGTCAGCACGCCTTATAAAAAAATAATAAAATTGTGCGGGTTGTAAAGCTCTGCTCTTAACTCTACCACAACTACCAGGCATATTTTTTACACATTGTTACCGGCTGTTGCTTTCCGTCCACCATGAAAAATTGTCTGAAATTATGATTTCATTTTTCTGTAAATGGTGGGTCGTTTTCATTGGAATTGTTCTGTAGTCAAGCCCATATTTTTCTGCAAGTTGACGAATTTCTGGTGTATCATCATAGGTCAGCATGAATTTTCCTTTTAACTGGGCAGTCAACACAAAAAGTCGTTCATGGTCAATGTCAAAATGAGTGTATAGTCGTTTACCTGCAACTGTATAAGGTGGGTCAATAAAGAAATATGCTTTGTCGTTGTAAACGTTTTGCTCTATAATTTCAAAAGCATCTCCTGAAATAAAACTCATTTTGTGTTTGACATAATCAATTGCTACAATTCTGTCATGCAAAGTTTTGGGATACCAACGTGAAGAAATTCCTTTACCGTTTTCACCATTCTTGATCATGCCTGAACCTTTAGCAAGAATACCGCCATGGAAAACTCTATTCTTCAGTATAGTACAAAAAGCAATGTCATGAAGTTGTTTGTTAGGGTTCTCCAACTCTGATTTTACATTTTCAATTGTCAGATCATAAGAGAATATTTTATCAGCAAGCCATTTGCTTTTTCCATTAAGGATTACTTCCCAAACTGCTGCAACCTCTTTATCCATTTCTACCATCGTGATATGATCGGATAGTTTTTCAAAGGCAGCAGTTAAGCTCACAATCCCTCCACCTGCAAATGGTTCAATTAATTCTAAAACAGATTTATTCTCTTGTTTTAACCATTTTCTAACTGTTGGAATAAGCCAAGTTTTCCCACCAGGATAACGAAATGGACTACGTTGTGGAACGGATGCAACATTTATGACTGCACTTTCATTGCTATTTTCGCCTAAGTCAAATATTGACATTTGATTTTTCATTCCACAACAACGTTTTCAAGATTATCAATATCAGATGCTCCCGAACGCTTAGCATCAAGTTTCTTTTGCAATAATTGAGTGAATTCGGTTATTGAACCTGCTTCAAATTTTGCAATCTGTTCTAATGCAATAGCGAATTTGGTGTAAATTATTTTTGATAATTTAAGTTCCAAACGTTTTTCATTCTTAACTGCAACTAAATCGTAAAGAAAAAATGCAAAATCCGATTCTGCTTTGCCAACTTCGGGCAAAGGGGGTAATGTATTATAAAAAGAGGTCTGCAAAGCAACTGCCTGTTTTTTGTCCCATTGTTTGAGTATTGAACCCTTAGCTATTATTTGTGGGACTAGTCGTTTTCTTGATGAAGATAGATAATCAGGTTTTGGATATTTAAAGGCTTGTGTCCACCTAAATTCTGGTGTTGGGTGTTCCAGATACGCCGAAAAGGGTCCCGTTAAGTTCCCCGAAATGTATACAGCTTGGACTTCGAGCGAGCCGAAGTCAAGGACCCTTCCTTTGTCATCATAGGCAACCAAGACATAGTCAATGTTTCCCGCCGACTTGCCAAATTTATCTTTAAGCCTTACTTCACCAACATGTGTCCAATTGGTATTTTCATCGAATATAAATGAAGCAGCATCACTGACAATTTTCCAATCTTCTCTAAATCGGATTGGACAAATTATTACTGGTTTATCTTTATGATTAAGGCTACATACGCCTAAAGGAAACTCAATGCTGTTTTTTGTGCAATTGGAAACAATATTATTAAAAGGACAAAGTTTATTCTCACGGTAGCGGACGGCTCTTTCCGATTGATCCTCAATTGGAAATCCAAAAACCTCTGCTAATGGTTGGTAACTATTCTTTTCTACACTCATTTATATATTAAAAATAGCTATTTTTTTCGAATTTCTCTATATCGTCAGGATGATGATCATGAATTGCAGGCTGTCCTACTTCAATAGCCGGTAACGTTCGTGCATAAGCAGTGGCGGGTCTTCGAAGCACTTCACTGTCCCACGACACAAAACGTATTTTGAAAACTAAACTACAAATTTACACTGAACCCCGCCATTGATTATGCATATTGTTGTGGGCAGTTATTTCTGCTCAGTCGTCAATCTTAGCTCTGTTATTACTTTGTTTCCTTCGTAAAAAAGTTGTCCCCAGTCAGATTTATCATTCTCTATTTTCTCAATCTCTTCCTCAATGGAGTACTTACCTTTATTCGTCAGAATATAAAATCTAACGTTGTCAGCTTTGGGTAAAGGAAATGAGTCCACCGGAACCATTTTAGTAAAATAGTTTTGTCCCATGTTTACAAAGTCAATCGCTGCTTTCCTGCAATTTTCATGTCCGTATCCCCCAATGATTCCACCTCCCGAACTCAAATACATACTTGCATTTCCGTCCACGATAGAAACTAAAGTCGCTGTTCCATCTCCACCCATACCCATGTCCATTACTATTGCATATGGTTTTTCGTCAGTCGTTGATGTTAGTCCGATTTGTTCAGGAGTCGCTTCAAAAATTTGCCCTCGCAAACCTAAGTATGGATTGTCCTCTGGTTTAATTGTTTGTTGGGTCGATTGATTGTCTATCGTCTCTGGATTTTTTCTTGTCGTCAAGTAATAAATAAGTCCGCCAACGATTACAAGTCCAAAGATTATTACATAAGTCATTTTCATTTTATCTTTTTAAATCCATGTCGTTAACTCCCAATCGTCCCGAATAATTGCCCACAACGTTTATGTATAAGCCGTGGCGCTAAGTAAAAATAAAAATATCACTCCTTGTTAGCGCCATGGATTATACATTTTGTTGTGTGTAGTTATTTTATTTGGGCAGTCTCTCAATAAACTCCTTTGTCGCCTCGTCCAAGACGTAGATTATTGGCTTACAGTAAAAGCAGTCGTCATAAAATCCAAGAGAGTCAGGTGTGTTTACAATCAGCATCCTACTATTTGGTCTGAAGTCGTATCCAAGAGCTGCTGAAGGAGCGTCATAAACTTGTCCTGTCCTTCTATCAATAATTACCCCAGACTGACACGGAGACCCACAACCCCACCAAGCAAAAGTATAGTGTCCAGCGAAATTAACTGTATCCGCGTTATAAGCCTCTCTTATTCTGCTTCTGAATCTGTAAGCGTCTTTATTTGAAGATAAATTAAGTTCGGCTTTAATTTTCTCAATCTTGTCAACCTTAAAGTCGTCAAATGAAATATAAGGCTCAAACTTTATAGACGTCAAGTATATCTTTTCTTTTTCAATAGTAGTGTCTCCAAATATTTTAATGTTGTCACTTGACAAAATTAGTCCGGCCTGTGGCCTCTTCGGTTTCTTCTCAATTATCGGCTCCGTGTTTGGACTCTGTCTTGCCGAGTCCGTTGTCGAACTTGTCTGTTCCTTGTCTCTGCACGAAACTATTGTCAGGGTCAGTATTAATAAAAAGGTGAATCTCATTTGAATAAAATAATTACACACAACGGTTAGTGTAAGAAATGTACCGGGTTTTAAAGTACAACTCTATCAATCTACACAAATGCCAGCACACCAATAAA
>JAIERY010000206.1 GCA_019746425.1 Cytophagaceae bacterium | reverse complement strand
ATCAAAGAAGAAAAAAAGACATTGAATTAAATTTATTTAAATCAAGTGGTTAAATGTGTTAAAGTAGAATTAATATAAATCCTAATTACTGCCTGTCAAATACGCTGATCATAGATTCTGATCCGCAGAATTTACCTGCAGTGCCGGGAGTGTTCCAGTGGTACAGAAATACGGTGATCTTAACAGGAGAAGACAGATCGGTGATATCGCCTCTGGAGACAGGAACTTATCTGATCACGTATTCTTATGGAAACTGTGCGGTATCGGCTTCTACCAATGTTACAAAAGCTCCTACCCTTACACATCAGAATATAGTAGCTTGTGAAAACAGCAGCGAACCGATTACTATAAATTCAAATGTGACGGGAGTAAATTATGCATGGTCTACCGGTGCAAATGGTATGGATCTTAAAACAATCAACATTACAGTGCAGATAGATACCAACTATTATGCAGCGACAGTAACTGATGCGGTGGGATGTTCAAGCGCTGACAGTGTAAGAGTGATTGGAATACCGGTACCTGCAATCAATATGAATGATACAACCGCTTGTGCAGGAACAATGATAATATTGAATGCCCGTCCGGCTAATATACCTAACATCGACAGCTTCAATCCCACCTACAAATGGTTTAGAAATCCTACTTTACTTACAAGCACCAATGACAGCTTGTTTGTAAATGTAGTAGGAACATATATTGTAAATCTTACCATAGGTGTATGTACTGCGGCTGACACGAGTGTGGTGACTTTCAATCCGGTTCCGGTATCAGCTCTTCCTGATTCAACAAAATTCTGTAAGGAAACAGAAAACTTTATCGTACTGGATGCAGGTGCAGGAGTTGGTTATACTTACCTGTGGACACCTTCGGCAGGAACTCCTATAGACTCCAATACCACTCAGACAATTGGTGTAAGATTTGAAGGAACCTATGCAGTGACAATTACCAATACCTTTAATTGTCCGACTACCGACAGCGTCTTCGTAATGGATGTTTGTCCGCCGAGAGTGTTTGTGCCGGATGCATTTGTTCCTGGAACACCTGGCCCTGACGGAGGATTCAAAGTCTTCGGAGCTTACTTTATAAATTACCAGATGCTGGTCTTCAACAGATGGGGAGAAGTGATCTTCATGTCGACAGACAGAAATGAATCGTGGGATGGAACATATATGGGAGAACCAATGCCGGTAGGCGTTTACCCTTGGGTAGTAACTTACGAAGGCGAAGATCCGGATCTTAGAGGACCGTACAGGCTTGATGGCAGTGTGACAATTATAAGGTAGCGACGAATTACGAGTGACGAGTAACGAATAAGCAGCAAAACAAGGTATAAATTTTTACGAGAGGAAAGATGGAAAGCACGCCGCACCACGAAGTAATCTGTCAGGATAGCTGATGGATTGCTTCGCTCCTCTCATTTTGAGTTACGAATTACGAATGACGATTTACGAATGAAATGTACTCTATTCTTCGTCATTGCGAGGAGTCCCGATAGTTATCGGAACGACGAAGCAATCCAATTCTGAAATAGTTTCCACTGAAAAAATTCCAAAGTCTCCCAGTGCTGTCATCCTGTAAGGATCTTGTTATTTAATTACTCTGACATTAAATTTAATTTTTTAAAATTATTCATGGCACTGCATTAACAAGATGATAAAATCAAAATAATATCCAGCATATCATTCAATAATTGAGCCTTTGGTTCCACTCAGGCGATTCATTATCTGAAATAACTCTAAAATTTTATCTATATTTATCTAATAGATATTTTACATAAGTATGAAACCAACCGCCATCCAGCTCCCTCCTCCCCAGGACACCCCAGCCTTTTTTCAGGCAATCAAAGAGAAATCCAATCAATATTGGAGGAAGGCTGAAATTGATAAATCGCTTTTTGGTTTCCAGATACAGGAAGGAACAAAATGGAGAGATGGCTTAACAGACGATCAGCTCAGGAAATTTGAAACGGAAATGGGATTAAAATTTCCGGAGTCTTTGCGCAATTTTTATTTAACCATGAATGGCCTTGACAAACCAGGCATCAATGTATATGGTGCATCCGGAGAGCCTTATGCTTACTGGCCCATCTATTATTCTTTTCCCGAAGATATAGAAGTTATCAAAGAACAAATCCTGTGGATCTACTCATCTAACAATACCAATCCGGATAAGCTGAAAGAAATGGGCGCTTCCAGGATCTTCCCCATATGCGGTCATAGATTTTTATTGCTGGATGAACCAGATAACCCAATCCTTTCCATGTATGCACATGATATTATTTACTGGACAGATAGCTTAAGCAAACTTATAGCTACTCATATTTTTCCGGTCATAGAAAATGAATCAGATTTTGACAGCGATCAGACTCATGCAGCAAAAATAAAATTCTGGCTGAACAAATAAGCAATAAACCATGGCCTATAACGAAAAACTAGCTGACAGAATCAGGGAAGCGCTTGCTGATATTCCAAAAATAAAAGTGGAGGAAAGGAAAATGTTTCGCGGGGTGACTTTTATGGTCAATGGAAAAATGTGCGTGAGTGTAAGCAATGATAACATGATGTGTCGCATGGACCCTGAAATTCACGAAGAAGCTTTGGAAAAGAAAGGTGTCATTCCAATGGTCATGAAAGGCAGAGAATATAAAGGTTACGTATATGTAAATCCGGAGGGAATAAAAGCAAAAAAAGATTTTGACTACTGGATAAACCTTGTACTGAAGTTTAATAAAAAAGCCAAGGCTTCAAAGAAGACGAAAAAGAAAAAATAATTTAATGAATATTGAGATTACACTGGCACAAGCCAAAGAAGAACTGGAGCAGATCTTAATCTTGCAGGAAAAAAATCTCATCTGGAACATTCCTTCTGAAAAGTTATCCGACAATGGTTTTTTAACCATACAGCACGATCTGACACTACTCGATTCGATGAATCACAAAGCAAAACAAATTATTGCAAAAGATGGAGAAAAAGTGGTAGGCTTCGCCCTGGTGATGTTAAAAGAGTTTAAAGACACTGTCCCTCTGCTGAAACCCATGTTTGAAATATTTAATAATGTTTCCTATAAAGGAAAGCTGCTGTCGCAATTAAACTATTATGTATTGGGACAAATTTGCGTAGATCTTCATTACAGAGGGCAGGGAATATTTGACAAACTATACTTAAAACATAAAGAAATATATTCCCGGAAATTTGAGCTATGCCTCACAGAGGTAGCCGTAAAAAATGAAAGGTCCATGAAAGCCCATGAGCGTGTAGCTTTAAAAAAATTCATACCTTCAAAGACTCTGTGCAAGAATGGAATATCATGCTCTGGGACTGGAAATAATAAAAGCCAGAACTTACATTCTGGCTTTTATTTTTAGTTTTTTTATTATCAATTATGCTTGTAGAACTGCGGACAAGGCAACCTCTTCATAGGTTTCTTCGACTTGTGCGGCTTATAATAATACCAGGTAAGGTTAAGCTCATGTGCTCCGCCTGTACCACTGCTTCTTAATTTTGAAAGTATATAGTCATAGCTGTAGGTGATAGAAATTTCTTTTATCTTCCATCCGACAAGGAAGATCATAGATTCATTGTTCTGCACTCTCGGTAAATATTTCTTCATTGGAATACCTCTATACCAGAATCCTACGAGTATCATATCATAAAT
>JAIERY010000093.1 GCA_019746425.1 Cytophagaceae bacterium | reverse complement strand
AATGATAAAAACAAAAAAAGGATTGTTTTTCTTATCATTAGTAATAAAGCTAAAATTGAAAATAGATAAATTGGCTGCTTCCTGAAACTCCAAAAAGCAATATTAGTATTATCATAATGGAACAAAAAACCGCAATAGGCTTGTACCCCCATTCTTTAGTATATAAAATAAAATCATTTTTTCTAAGCCAAATTATTTCAACCGTAAGAAGTACAATTAAACCAATAACGATATTTGTGAAAACAGAAAAATCAGCGATCTGAGGAGGGCCGGATAAATGTATAATAGCTTTCGATATAAATACAGCCTGATCAAAGGTCACGGCTCTAAAAAATATCCATGAAATACAAATAAGGTTAAAGCAAAGAAATACATTGAAAAACTTAATTATTAAATTGGATGATTTACTCCATGAAGAATCCGCTAGCCCTAAAGCCTTTTCAATAGCAAGATAACTGCCATTGATTGCTCCCCAAATCAAAAAGTTCCATGATGCCCCATGCCACATACCTCCAAGCAACATAGTCAAAAAAAGATTCCGATAAGTTTTCCATTTACTTCCCCTGCTTCCCCCCAATGGAATATACAAATAATCCCTCAGCCAGGTAGAAAGAGAAATATGCCAGCGCCTCCAAAACTCGGTGACATTTTTTGAAAAATAAGGCAATCGAAAATTTTCCTTAAGATCATATCCCATGATCCTGGCTAAACCCAACGCAATATCTGTATATCCTGAAAAATCGCAATATATCTGAAAGGCAAACAAATAAGTTGCAAGTAATAATGTCACACCGTTGTACGCTTCATGATTATTATATACAGCATCCACTTGTATTGCTATAGTATCAGCTACTACCACTTTTTTAAAAAAACCCCAACATATTTTCGCTGTTCCTGAAATAAGTCGCTCGTGGTCGATGGTTACTTTATCTTTTTTTATTTGTGGCAGCAGGTCAATTGCCCTGACGATCGGGCCAGCTACCAACTGAGGGAAAAATGCAACGTAAAGTGCGAATTTACCCAAGTGTTTCTCTGCTGGCAATTCTCCCCGGTATACATCTACCGTATAACTAATAATATGAAAAGTGTAAAAACTAATTCCTATAGGCAACATCAGTTCGTGAACGTTGGGTTGATAAGCGATGCCGTACTTGCTCAAGGTATATGCTATTGTATCTTGGAAAAAATTATAATATTTAAAAAAAAACAATAAACTTAAATTCGCAGAAACACTTAATAAGACCCCTAATTTTCTTTTCTCAGGCTCTGGAGAGGAAATGAGAGTACGACTGAAAAAATATCCGATTAACGTGGAAGTAACTATCAAAACAATATAGGAAGCTTCCCAATACATATAAAAGAAATAGCTGGCGATGAGTAACAGAATCCATCTGTACTTATCTGCTATAACAATATGCAGTGTATAAACTATTGCAAAAAAGATAAAAAAGTCAAAGCTGTTAAAAACCATATTTTTTGCGACGTGCTAAAATTATTTTATTTCTAAAAGATTTTTTCAGGGTTAAGGATATTATTGGGATCAAAGACTTTTTTGATCTCCCTCATGATCTGTATTTGTTTTTCTCCCAGGGCGATCTGAATATAAGGACGCTGAACATAGCCTATTCCATGTTCGCCTGAGATTGTCCCGCCGAGCTTTACACATAACTTGAATATTTCTTTGATCCCTTCTGTCACTTTTACATTCCAATCCTCATCGCTCATCATTCCTTTGACAATATTAATATGCAGATTGCCATCTCCTGCATGACCATAGCATACCGACTTAAACTGGTATTTATTTCCTATTTCTTTTACCCCTTTAATTAACGCAGGCAGTTCTGCCCTCGGCACTACTGTATCTTCTTCTTTATAAATGGAATTTGCTTTAACTGCATGGCCTACATTTCTTCTCATCTTCCACAAATCTTCTTTCTGCTGTGCAGAATCTCCCATCAATGGTTCCTCGATATCATACCTGCCTACTACTTCATAAATTTTTTCTGCATCTTTCATTAAAAGATCCATATCATTCCCATCCACTTCAATCAACAAATGAGCTTTAACTTCCCGAGGCACTTCTATGCTTAAGCCCAGGTATTTCGCGCTCCACTCGATCGCATCCCTTTCCATAAACTCCAAAGCCGAAGGTCTGATGCCTGCCATAAGAATGGCGTTCACTGCCTCACATGCCTGTTCCAGTGATTTGAAAGGTACAAGCATGACAATGTCCTTTCCCGGATAAGGAATTAATTTGAAAACAATTTTTGTAATAATCCCTAAAGTTCCTTCACTTCCAATCATCAGTTGCGTGAGATTATAACCTGTTGCATTTTTCAATACATTGGCACCCGTCCAGATAATTTCACCAGTAGGAAGGACCACTTCAAGATTTAAAATATAATCTTTGGTAACACCATACTTCACTGCCCTCGGACCGCCGGATGATTCAGCAAGATTTCCTCCAAGAAAAGAGCTGCCTCTGCTGGAAGGATCAGGCGGATAAAATAATCCTTTGGCAATAACTGCTTCCTGAAAGTTTTGCGTGATCACTCCTGATTCTACCGTGGCCTGAAAGTTTCTTTCATCTATATCAATGATCTTATTAAATCTTTCCATGGAAAGCACTATTCCTTTTTTCACAGGCAAAGCGCCTCCGCTCAAACCCGTGCCAGCTCCTCGTGGAGTTACTGCAATTTTATGACGATTAGCTAATATTAAGATTTTACTGATCTCTTCAGGAGAACCAGGCTTAACTACTACTTCAGGTAAAAAAGACAAATCCTCTGTTTCATCATGAGAGTAATCATACAGACTTTCTTTGTCAGTAAATACAAATTTATCCCCTACGATCGTTTTTAATTCATCCAGCACCTGTGGTATAGAAATGGTAAAAGACATTTTAATTTTTCTTAAATTTGTAAAACCCTATTCAAATGCAGGAATTAGTCAAAATTACGAAATCTACCCTAATTATCACCATTACAACGTTTATACTCACGGGTATAGTCTGTTGCAAATCCAATAATACGACAAGGGTAGATGCTCCAAAACCTGAGGTAAAAAAAACCACGACTCCCAATACTAATAACACTACCAATGCCAAAGCCGACAAGGTGATCAAAACTGCGAGGTCTTATATGGGCACTACTTACAAATATGGAGGGTGCTCCAAAAATGGAATAGATTGTTCGGGACTGGCCTTGACTTCTTTTAAATCCATTAATATAGAATTGCCCCGGACATCCAGCGATCAAAGTACGGTGGGGAAGCCTGTGAAACTGGTAGACCTGAAGCCGGGAGATCTCTTATTTTTTACCGATAAAAAAGGCAATAAAAAAATTGTACACGTAGGAATTGTCACCGAAGTGAAAGGCGCCAAAAGCGTAAAATTCATTCACGCCTCCACCAAACTTGGCGTAGTGGAAAATAACCTTTACGATGAATGGTATATTTCCATATTTATTAAGGCGATGAGAGTGATATAAAAGACATCAGACATTAGATTTTAGACCTTAGATTTAAAAAAAATCCTTACATTCGTAATTCCAAAATATTTTTGGGGGATTAGCTCAGCTGGCTAGAGCGCTTGTCCCGGCGACGGGACAAGAGTGTCTTCGGTTCGCAAAACTTTGAA
>JAIERY010000233.1 GCA_019746425.1 Cytophagaceae bacterium | reverse complement strand
CTTACAAGGGAGAAAATCAAACTGGAGAAAGTCACTTATTATGGAATGTTAACCAATGATGTTGGTTATTTAAGGCTAACTGATTTAAAGAACGGCGCTTCTAAGGAAGTAAAGAATGCGCTGAAAGACCTGAAGGATAAAGGAGCTAAGAAAGTCATTATAGATTTAAGAGATAATCCTGGAGGATTGCTGGCTGAAGCTATTAACATTTCAAATTTATTTATTGAGAAAGACAGAGAGATCGTAAGAACCAAAGGAAAAATAGCAGAATGGAATAAAGTATATACCGGATTAAGCAATCCTTTTGATACTGAAATTCCTATCGCGGTGCTCACTAATAACAGGAGCGCTTCGGCTTCTGAAATTGTTTCAGGGGTGATTCAGGATTATGATCGTGGAATTATTGTGGGACAGAGAACATTCGGTAAAGGACTGGTTCAGGCAACTCGTCCTCTTACTTATAATTCTCAATTGAAAATTACTACCGCAAAATATTATACGCCTAGCGGAAGATGTATTCAGGCCATAGATTATAGCCATAAAGGAGAAGATGGCAGCGTAGCTACTATTCCTGATTCATTGAGAGTAGCATTTAAAACAAAAAACGGAAGAGTGGTTTATGACGGAGCAGGTATTTCTCCCGATGTGGAAGTAGAGAAAAGCACTCTTGCGCCTATCACAGCAAGCCTTATCAGCAAAAATATCTTATTTGATTATGCATCTATGTATGCATTTAACCACAAAAAGATTGCTTCGGCAAAAGAATTCAGCCTGACAGATGTAGAATATCATGAATTTGTGAAATGGCTCGCTGATAAAGAATATGATTACACTACCAAAGTGGAAGGAACAATTCAGGATCTGATTAATAATTCTAAAAAAGAACAATATTATGATGCTATCAAAGGTCAGATCGAATCTCTTAAAACTCAGGTAAGTCATAATAAGGAAAAAGATCTTCAGACTTTTAAAGAGGAAATTAAAGAGCAGTTGGAGGAAGAAATTGTTTCCAGATATTATTTGCAAAAAGGTACAGTGGAAGCAAGCTTTGATGACGACGAAGATGTTAAAGCTGCCGTTAAATTCTTAAATGACCAGGCAGCCCTTAACAAAATACTATCAGGGAAGTAATATGGAGTAATGCTTCTTTCATTTCTATATCTTTTTATTGCGGGTTTATTAGGCGGCTTCATTGCCGGGATGGTAGGTATAGGAGGCGGAGTAATATATGTGTTTATTATTCCGCTTGCTTTACGATATATCGGAGTACCGGAAGCTGAAATTCCTCAATATACTATTGCCAATTCCTTTTTCGCTATTCTTTTTGCTTCGGCTTCCGCAAATTATGTTCTGGTCAAACATAAATTATTTTATAAAAAAGAAGTCGCTATCATAAGCATTCTTGCAATTGTCATCTCATATTTCACCTTAGAATATATTGTGAATACCCCATGGTATTCCCTTGAGCTTTTTAACAGCATTCTCATTGTACTTTTGCTTTATATGCTTTTTTCGACATTGATAAGTGCAAAAAAAGTATATGTTACTCCCCTGGATGATCTCAATAAATATAAACTGAGTGTAGTGGGAGCTGCCGGTGGCTTCATTGCTGCTCTGTCTGGATTGGGCGGAGGCATTGTAATTATTCCGATTTTAAATTCTCTTATGAGAATCGATATTAAAAAAGCCAGTTATATTTCGTCGGGAGTCATTATGATCACCGCATTCACTATTACTATACATAATCTTCTTGAAAAACCGATTTACGATTATAAATTTTATAATGCAGGATATATTATTTTTCCTATTGCATTAACTTTGTCGTTGGGGGTGGTAATCGCTTCCCCTTTTGGAGTGAAGACAGCAAGGAATCTTTCTTCCACTTCAATTAGCTACATTTACGCTTCTTTTTTAATTGTTGTAATTTTGAAAAAAATAATCGAGCTCTATCTGATCGCTTTTTAAATGGCATTAATACTTAGTATAGAAACATCAACCAAAGTATGTTCGGTTGCCTTTCATCAGGATGGAGTTTTACTCTCTTCTTCAGAAATTTTTATTGAAAAATCGCATTCCAAAATGATCACGGTTTTAGTGGAGCAATTATTGAAAGAATTAAAAAAGAATTTTTCAGATATAGATGCAATTGCTGTTTCTAAAGGGCCTGGTTCCTACACGGGATTGAGAATAGGTGTTTCTACCGCTAAAGGATTATGTTATGCTTTGGACAAGCCCCTCATCGGAGTAAATACACTTTTATCCATGGCCTTTGGAGTAAAGGAAAATTTATCCGGTGATTATTTATTCTGTCCCATGATAGATGCAAGACGAATGGAAGTGTATTGCGCTTTGTATGATAAAGATTTAAATGTCGTGGAAGACACCCAGGCAAAAATCATTGATGAGAATTTCTTCATTCAATATTTTGATAAAAAGAAAATTTTCTTCTTTGGAGATGGTGCTGCTAAATGCATTTCTTCATTTGAGAAGCAGTCTAATGCAACTTTTATCGAAAGCATTTATCCTTCCGCCAAAAATATAGGCTATCTTGCATATGACCTATGGAATAAAAAGCAGTGGGAAGATGTTGCTTATTTTGAACCTTTTTATTTAAAAGATTTTGTTACAAAAAATACCTGAGGTTATGGATGAAAAAAATAATGATGCAATCGTTAACCGGGTTTCCAGCAGCGATCTTATAACCCTGGACCTTGAAGATTTTTATCATAAAGGGGAACGGGTATTATATGATATTAAAAATAATTTATTTCAGGACTTGATTCTTAAGGAGAAAGACTTCAGGGATTTTATTAAAAATAATGACTGGTCTCTATATAAAGATAAAAATGTGGCGATCATCTGTAGTGTGGATGCGATCATTCCTACCTGGGCATTTATGCTTTTGGCAGTAAAGATTGAGCCTTTTGCCAATCAGGTTATTTTTGGAGATTTAAGTGATCTGGAACAGGCTTTGTTTCAGCAGGCTTTAAGCAAAATTGATATATATAAATATAAGGATGCCAAAGTGGTGATCAAAGGATGTGGTAATTATCCGGTTCCTGCTTTTGCCTATGTTGAACTCACTCGTTTATTAAGGCCTGTGGTTTCGAGTATTATGTATGGTGAGCCATGTAGTACAGTGCCTATATATAAAAAGCCTAAGGGTAATTTATGATTTTCTGAACTTTTCTCATGGTCTGATTGTCTTTCAAGAGCACTGTTAATAATGTGTGAAAAATAATAAGCCGCAGACTTTGCGTAATTAATTTATTGATTTAACTTTGTGGTTCCCTTTTGAGGGAAATTGTTCTTTTAGTGATTAAATGGAGTTTTAATAAACTATTTATTAAAAATATCCGTTAAAAATATTGCAGGTAACAAAAAGTTACCATACCTTTGCAGCCGCTTTTATATACAAACCATCGTTTTTTTAATATAAAGGCAATATCTACGGCTGAATTCTCCATAACATTTTAAGGTGGGGAGATTGAAGTGGTTGAAAAAATTAAATCTAAAACAGTAGGTTTTAGGGCAACTTCATTTGCTTTTTATTGAAGCAGATGAATCACGTTCTTTGAGTATTTGAAAGAGGAAAAGCAAACCGCTTGTTGACTTCACGAAAGTGTATCAACAAG
>JAIERY010000314.1 GCA_019746425.1 Cytophagaceae bacterium | reverse complement strand
TATATTTTAAAATAAAAAAGCCCTGAGGTTCCTCAAGGCCGGCTCTGTGATTCCGATTGGATTCGAACCAATGACCTTCCCGTCTTAAAACGGGATGCTCTATCCAACTCATATATTTTAAAATAAAAAAGCCCTGAGGTTCCTCAAGGCCGGCTCTGTGATTCCGATTGGATTCGAACCAATGACCTACTGCTTAGAAGGCAGTTGCTCTATCCAACTGAGCTACGGAACCGGTTCATAATGTCGGGGTGGCAGGATTCGAACCTACGACCTCCTGGTCCCAAACCAGGCGCGATAACCGGACTACGCTACACCCCGAGTATTAATAAATTATGAATTATAAATGTTGAATGTTGAATAAAAGTCAATATTTCTAACAACACGTAATTTCATATAATTCATAATTCAGCATTCAAAATTCATAATTCCAACGCGGAGAGGGGGGGATTCGAACCCCCGGTACGGTTTGACCCGTACGACGGTTTAGCAAACCGCTCCTTTCGGCCTCTCAGGCACCTCTCCTTTTTTCAAAAAAGTGCTGCAAATATAGTATAACAATACCGAACTACCCAACCAAAAATTAAATAAGTTTAGCCATTTTTAGCCTACAGAAGCTCTTTTTTATCTAAAGGCTTGTTTAAGTACTTGATAATGTTGGGATGCTTCCTGGTTTTCTCTATGTCTTCCGGATCTTCTGAGGAGGAAATCATGAAAAATTTGACCCCGGAAGTGATTTTTTGAGGCAGTTTCCCGAATTCTTCTAAAAAAACGAAACCGCTCATTATGGGCATATTTATGTCCAGAAAGACAATTTCAGGAATATTCCGGGGCTGATTTTCTTCCCTGGAAAGTTTCTGAAAATATTCCAGGGCATGAATGGGATTGGTGAAAGTCAGAATTTCCTCAGAAAAATTAAGCGTCTGTAAGATCATTTTATTCAAAAAAGTATCCATCTCACTATCATCAATGATCATTACTGAAGTGTGTTTTGCCATTGCAAACTGATTATTAAGAGTTTATATAAATACTACCTCCACAATATCAATAACCTCTTAATATTACGAATAATTCAACTTTTTTTCAGATCAATTTTTTGGTTTAGAAATTATAAAATATACTGTTCTCCACGGGAAGGTCATTGGTTCGAATCCAATCGGAATCACAGGGCTGGCTTAGTTCAACCTCTGATTTCTGCATGTAAAATCCTTCTTCTTTATCCGGTTTTCATGCGTAATTTCTGAAGCAACTATGCCATTTTACGGGTAAACAATTGAATGTAACAGCAGGTTTCTTTTATAATGAAGAGGGAACACTTCGTCTTTAAGTATTTCAAGGAATATGCATCTTTCTGCCTTTATTCTAATTTCGATAAGTTATACATCGATTTTATTTCCAGGATAAAAGAAGTAAGTCAGAGACCTCACCGCTTATTTCCGGGTTATACCGAAGATCAGATCAATAATATTTTCCGGGAGCGATTAGTTTTTTTTCTAAAAAGCGTGATAGAGGACAGCGCTTTCAGTGAAGTGGAGTCCATAGTGAAAGACTGGAAGGAGGGAAAGCTTCCTCATATTAATAAATACGCTGTACAGCCTTCCGACATCATCTTAAGTTTTGCCGCAAGAAAAAATTCCTTGCTTGCGCTGATTCCGCATTTTACTAAAGACTTCGATCATGGGTTGAGCATTGGCAAGGAGCTGAGTGTGTTTAACCTCTTGCTTGAAGAAAAGATATTCCAGGCATACATCGAAATTCAGCAGGAAGTTATTTATGAAAAAAATGAAGAACTCAACAAAGCAAATCATGCCCTGCAATTTGAAGTGATTGACAGGATAGAAACGGAAGAAAAACTCAGAAGAGAAAAGGATTTCAGCGAAGCCGTAATCAATAACAGCATTGATGGCATTTTTGCTTTTAATAAAGAGTTGAAAATTACGGCATGGAATAAAACACTGGAGAAACTTAACGGATTATCCAAAGAAGCTGTATTCGGAAAAAATATTTTTGAGCTTTTTCCTAACTATGAACAGACAGAAGAAGGTCAGGCGATACGAAATGTATTGCAGGGAATAAAATCAAATTTTCATGATAAGCGCTATAAAAATCACAGAGGTTATTATGAAGCGCATTTTGTCCCCTTATTGAATGACAAAAATGAAGTGACCGGCGGCCTTTCAATCATCCATGATATCACTCACCGGAAAATTGCAGAGGAAAAAATACAGCAAAGAGAAAATCTTTTAAAGGAAGCGCAGGAGATCGCACATATGGGAAGCTGGGAGTGGATAGTGCGCAACAATAAAATGAACTGGTCTGACGAGATGTATCATATATTAGGATATGAAAATTGTCAGGTTGAAATCAGTAATAATTCATTCCTGGATCATGTGGTTGTGGAAGAAAGAGAGTCAGTTAAAGCGAAAATAAATGAAGCATTTCATAATCTTTCTCCCTTCAGCTTTGAGACAAGGATCATTACTAAAACCGGTTTGCTGAGATGCCTGCTGGTAAAAGGAAAAGTATTAGCTTATTATAATAATGTACCGTATAAAATGATGGGAATAGTGTGGGATATCACAGAACGCAGAATTGCAGAAGATGAACTTTTAAGGAAAAATTCTGAACTGGAAGAAAAGAACGAAAAATTAAAAAAGATAGAAGCTGAATTAACTCTTGCCAACAATGAGCTGGAGTTAAGGGTAACCGAAAGGACAAAGCAATTGTCTTTAATTAATGCAGAGTTAAATAATGAAATAGGGGAGCGGAAGAAAATGGAAGAGGCATTGAAGCAGCGTAATGAAGAGCTGCTAAAGATCAATGATGACCTGGATAATTTTGTTTACACAGCATCTCACGACCTTAAAGCTCCTATATCCAATATAGAAGGACTTATCTCTACCTTAAATTTCGAATTACAGAATATCACCGGCGAAGGAAAAGTGATCATAGACCTGATCAATCATTCTCTTGTGCGCTTCAAGGAGACGCTTAATGACCTGGCAGAAATTGCCAAAGCACAGAAAAACCTGGAAGAAGACATTGCCCTCATAGACCTTCATCATTTGCTGGATGAGATAAAGCTTTCTGTCAAGGATATGATCATCAATTGCAAAGCAAATATTATTTATGACGGATGTAATTTCCCTCAGGTGAAATTTTCAAAAGCCAATCTCAAAAGTATCTTATACAACCTTCTTACCAATGCCATAAAATACAGGCATCCCGACAGGGACCCGGTAGTTCATATTCATTGTGAACGACGCGATGAATATGTATTGTTATCGGTAAGCGACAATGGTTTGGGAATAAAGTCAGACCAGGTTGGAAAAATTTTTACCATGTTCAAAAGACTCCACGACCATGTGGAAGGAAGCGGCATAGGACTTTATCTTGTAAAGAGAATTGTCGATAACAGCAAGGGTAAAATTGAAGTGGAAAGTGAAGAAGGGAAGGGGAGTACCTTTAGAATTTATTTAAAAATTTAGCATTCGCACTTATAAAAATTGTATTTCTGTTATATAATGAAACAGATTAAATTAATCCTGCTTCTGACCGGTCTGTTTGCATCTGCTCATTTGTATGGCCAGAAAGACAAGGATGTCAAAACAAAAAATGTTCCTCAGGAGGT
>JAIERY010000382.1 GCA_019746425.1 Cytophagaceae bacterium | reverse complement strand
TCATCTTACGGAGGCATCGGGGCTTAGTTTTCCCAGTGGACACGCTATGATCAGTTTTTCTTTTTATGGTCTGCTGATTTATATGGCCTGGAGGGGAATTAAAAATAAAATCCTTAAATGGACCGTTGTAATAGGATTACTAATCTTAATTCATGCTATTGGGTTCAGCAGGGTTTACCTGAAAGTGCATTATGCAAGCGATGTGATGGCCGGCTTCGCCATAGGAACCGTGTGGCTTATCCTTTCCGTTTTTATGCTTAGGAAAATTGAAAAAATTTCCGCAAAAAAAGTATCTCTGGAAAAACCGGAATAGTATATGTTTATAGACTTTATGCTTTCCGACTAAAACTCCCATATAAAATGGAAACTTATTTAGAAAAGAATTAGTTTTAAACCAGATATACCATTCAATTTATGCGACAAATACCAGTATTCTTAGTCATCATTCTTGCGGGACTAATTTCTATCTCCGCTATTCAGGAAAAATACGTTGCAGCACCTGATTTCACTTTAAAGGATATAGAAGGCAAGCAGGTGTCTTTAAAGGATTTTAAAGGTAAAGTAGTTTATATGGATATCTGGGCAAGCTGGTGCGCCCCTTGCCTTGAGCAAATGAACAAAGCCAAGAAAGTGAAGGAGCATTTTGCCGGAAAGACGGATATAGTATTTCTATATGTTTCCATTGACAAAGATGCTGAACGCTGGAAAGCCATGGTTAAGAAAAAGAATATTAAGGGAATTCACCTGAACTCAAAAGATGGCGAAGAAAGCGGTATCAGTCAGAAATACAATGTAACGGCAATACCCCATTTTGTCTTAATTGATAAAAAAGGAAATATTGTGGATGCGAATGCAAAATGGCCTGGAGAAGATGGTATCATTGAGGATATCGAAAATTTATTGAAGTAATACGAACTGAAAATATAATAAAGTATAGTAAATTGGGTTCCTTTATAGGAACCCTTTTTTATGACTAAAACTATAAAAATTTTAAGAATACTCTGGATCGGTTTTGCGGCATTTTTTTTAATGTTTCTATTGTTTGCATTTTGTGTGACCATAAACCTTTTCGGAATGTTTGGAAATATTCCTGACCTGGAAGTGCTGGAGAATCCCAAAACAGAGCTTGCTACGGAAATATATTCAAGTGATCATGTTCTTATAGGAAAATATTACAGCACATTCAACAGGTCACCTATTGCCTACGAAGATATTCCGCGTTCTTTAAAGGATGCGCTGATCGCCACCGAAGATGTACGTTTTTATGAGCATTCCGGCATTGATATGAAAGGCACCTTTGCCATTGCTTTTTATGCCATTACTTTTCAGAAGAGGGGTTCAAGCACCATTTCACAGCAGCTTGCAAAAAATTTATTCAGAATAAGAAAGTCTAAAGACGGAATGCTGAGCAATACTATGCCGGTGGTGAAAATCAAGGAATGGATTACAGCTGTAAGGCTTGAGAAAGCTTATACCAAATCAGAAATCCTTACGATGTATCTGAATACGGTAGACTTCGGAAGAAATGCTTATGGGATTAAAAGCGCTTCCAAAAAATATTTTAATAAACAGGTAGAAGACCTTACCACAGAGGAATGCGCTCTGCTTATAGGTCTTTTAAAAGGACCGGCATTTTATAGTCCGACCAGAAATGAAGAGCGCGCATTTAACCGGAGAAATACAGTCATTTCTCAAATGGAAAAGTATGGATACCTTCCTAAAAAGACTTCAGACTCTATTCAACAGGTTCCTCTCAAGCTTAATCTCACAGATGATCATACAGGAACAGCAGGATATTTCCTTGACTATATCCGGGGCTTCTTAGATAGCTGGTGCCAGGAACGTGGCTATAATCTGCAGGAAGACGGATTAAAAATTTATACCAGCATAGATTCCAGGCTTCAGAAATATGCAGAGGAAGCTGTAGCTCAACAGATGAAAAACCTGCAGAAAGAATTTGATAAGCATTGGAAAGGGAGAAATCCATGGGGAGATGACAATAGCATTGTGATGAAGGAACTTAAAAAATCTGAGCGGTATAAAGATGCAAAAGAAGAGTTTGGTGACGATGACAAAAAAATAATGGAGCTGATGAAAAAGCCTGTGAAAATGAAATTGTTTTCATGGAAAGGTTCAGTAGATACCATGATGAGTCCTTTGGATTCTGTCAAATACACTCTGAAATTTTTGCATACAGGCTTCATGTCTATGGACCCGCGAAGCGGTCATGTAAAAGCCTGGGTAGGAGATATCAATTATCAGTTCTTTAAATACGATCACGTAAGGCGAAGTAAGCGTCAGCCCGGTTCTGCTTTCAAACCAATATTATATGCCTGCGCTATGGAGCTTTTTGATCTTACACCAAAAGACAGTGTTATGGATGTGCAGACGACATATACTATTGATGGCAAGCCCTGGACTCCGAATAACAGCAATGGTGAATATAGTAATGAATACGTTTCTCTGACCAGAGGTTTGGCGCATTCTATTAACTCTGTGAGCGCTTACCTGATGAGCAGGGTGAAACCGGAAAGGGTAGTGGAGTTTGCTAAAAAAATGGGAGTGGATAGTCCATTGGAGCCATATCCTACTTTGGCATTGGGCACCAGTGATGTTTCGGTATATGAACTGGTAAATGCCTATTGTGTTTTTGTGAATGGGGGCGAGTGGAAAGAGCCTTTGCTTATTACCAAGATTGAAGATAAGTATGGAAATGTACTGGAAACATTTACCAACAGATCGGAAGATGTGCTGAATGAAAAGACTGCTTATTATATGACGGAATTATTGAGGGGGTCTGTGGAAGAGTCAGGCGGTACTTCTACCGCATTGAGAGGAGTATGGGGACCGCACGGTGAGATAGGAGGAAAGACCGGTACGACCCAGAACAATGCTGATGGTTGGTTTATCGGAATTTCTCCTGAACTTGTATCAGGGGCCTGGGTAGGAGGAGAAAACAGAACGATACGTTTCCGGACAATGGAATTTGGTCAGGGTGCCAAACTGGCTTTACCTATCTGGAGATTCTATATGCAAAAGGTTTACAGCAAGAGGTATGAGCTCGGATTAACCAAAGAAAAATTTGATGTGCCGAAAAGCTTAACTACTTCCGATAGCCTGAATAATGTATTGCAGGATACTTTGAGCAGTGATGGAAATTGATAGGAGTGACGAATTACGAGTGACGAATAAAAATGCTTATTCGTCATTTTTATTTTAGCTCTTCAAAGTCAATGTGGTAATGATCGTCGTGGACTTTATTGAGGATAGGAGTCAGCACTTGTGCAAAGTAAATTCCTTTTGCTTTTAATTTCTTTCCGTATTCTGTATTAAATAAATCATCCTTCAATTCAATCTTAAAAATCACCTTCTTTATTTTCAATCCATTTTTTCGCGCATGTTTTTCTAATAAAAGAATGTGCTCTGCCATCAGATTGAAATCAATTTCAACTTTGTGATTTGATTTCCGTTTTCAGTAAAATTCAATAAGTACCTGAAATGCCCAGGCCGTCGTAATATTTATATTTCTTTTCATTATTGTCCGACTAAAATAAGCTTTAAACCTCCGGTTTCCCAATGTAAACGGAATGTTTTTTAAATGTTCA
>JAIERY010000039.1 GCA_019746425.1 Cytophagaceae bacterium | reverse complement strand
GAGGAAAATATCGGTTATCCAATTAAGTATTATTATGAAGAAGAATAAAATATGAGAATAGCCCAAGTAAGCCCACTTTTTGAAAGTGTGCCACCAAAACTGTATGGCGGAACAGAAAGAATTGTTTCTTACCTCACAGAAGAGTTAGTACGAATGGGCCATGATGTAACATTATTTGCATCAGGGGATTCGGTTACATCTGCAAAATTAATTTCACCATGGTGTTGTGCATTAAGATTACAACCAGATTGCAAAGATCAGACGGTGCATCATTTCACCATGCTTGAAATGGTACAAAAGGAAATTGAAAATTTTGATATAGTGCATTACCATATAGACTATTTGCATTATCCTCTTTCCAGGAGAAGTAAAGTGCCTCATATTACTACACTTCATGGAAGACTGGATATGCCTGATTTAATTCCTATCTATAAAGAATTTACCGATATTCCGCTTGTGTCAATTTCAAATTCACAAAGGAAACCCTTGCCAGATGTTAATTGGCAAAAGACAGTCTATCATGGTTTGACAGAAGATTTATATAAGCTTAAAGATGCTGAAGGTGAATACCTGGCCTTTGTGGGGAGATTTTCACCGGAAAAAAGGGCAGATCGGGCAATTGAGTTAGCTAAGGAAGTAAATATCCCCATTAAGCTAGCTGCTAAAATAGAAACGCTTGATTTGGAATATTATGAAACAAATATTAAAGAGATGCTTAATCACCCTCTGGTAGATTATGTAGGAGAGATTGGCGAAAAAGATAAAAATGAATTTTTGGGAAATGCAAAGGCATTAGTATTTCTTATTGACTGGCCGGAACCATTTGGCCTGGTTATGATTGAAGCGATGGCTTGCGGAACCCCGGTGATAGCATGGAATAAAGGCAGTGTTCCTGAAATTATTGAACACGGAGTGACTGGATATATTGTTAATTCCATCGAAGAGGCAACTGAAGCTGTAAAAAACTTACCAAAGCTTAATAGAAAAAAAATAAGAGAGACTTTTGAAAAAAGATTTTCTGCAAACAGGATGGCGCAGGATTATGTAGAAGTTTATGAAGAGTTGATTAAAGTAAAAAAGTTGTCAGATTTTGATTTGTTGTATAAGGAATATTAAAAGCTTATGAGTCACTACGTAAAATTTAAGAACCAGTATTATATATTGGCCACCTCATCTTTGGCTGATGACAGAACCATGGTGTTGAAACACGGAGATTGTTTCGGGGTTTTTGACAGGTATGGTGATATACATCCGATAGGACAAGGGGCGCAAGGTCTCTATCATCATGGGATGAGGTATCTTTCCAGAATGGAATTGCTGATCGACAATAAAAGACCTTTGATTTTAAGTAGCGGCCTCAAAGAAGAAAATGAATTGCTTACTGCCGATCTGAGTAACCCGGATATAGAAATAGAAGGAGGCTTGATTATTGAAAAAGGTACTCTTCATATTCATCGTACCAAGTTTATGTGGAAAGATGTAACGTATGAAAACATTCGGCTATGTAATTTTGGTGTAGAGCCTCTGACATTTACCTTATGTATAAATTTCAGCGCCGACTTCAACGACATATTTGAGATCAGAGGGATACAAAGAACAAGCAAAGGAAAAATATTAAAAACACGTACCAGTAAAAATGAAATAATGCTGGGATACCAGGGACGCGATGAGGTGAAAAGAAGAACAAGAATCAAGCTGGATCCTGCCCCGACTCTTATTAAAGGTCATACTGCTACTTATCAGATTACCATGCTGCCAAAGGCCTGTGACTATATTTCGGCAGGTATAGCTTTTGAATCGGGCAATGATAAGCCTGAGATTTTTAATGCAGATGATGCTTACAAAAAGCTGCTTCATTACCTGGGAAAAATGAAAGACAATAACTGTGACATTTATACATCCAGCGAGCAATTCAATGAGTGGTTGTCAAGATCAAAATCTGATATGGCTACCATGGTTTCTGAAACCGAATACGGATTGTATCCTTATGCGGGTGTACCATGGTATAGTACACCATTCGGGCGGGACGGTATTATCACTGCATGGGAATGTTTATGGATGAATCCCGACCTTACCAAAGGAGTTTTGAATTACCTGGCAAAAACACAGGCCACACAGCTTAATAGTTTTCAGGATGCAGAGCCCGGAAAAATATTTCATGAGAAACGTGGCGGTGAGATGGCAGAATTGGGGGAAATTCCTTTTAAAATGTATTATGGTACTATCGATGCTACTCCTTTATTTGTAGCGCTTGCCGGAGCTTATTACGAGCGAACAGGGGACATTGAAACCATACGGGATATTTGGCCTAATATTGAGATGGCATTGGAGTGGATGGATAAGTATGGTGACATCGACGGAGACGGTTTTTTAGAATATGCCAAAAAATCTGAAAAAGGTCTGGTAAATCAGGGATGGAAAGATTCACACGATTCTGTTTTTCATGAAGATGGAACTATGGCCAAAGCTCCTATTGCATTAGCAGAGGTGCAGGCTTATGCCTATGATGCAAAAGTCAAAGCAGGTGATCTTGCCCGCGAATTGGGATATGATGATAAAGCAAATGCGTTATATCAGCAGGCAGAAGATCTGAAGGAAAAATTTCATAGAGTATTCTGGAGCGAAGAAAAGGAAACCTTTGTGCTGGCACTGGATGGGGACAAAAAACCTTGCAATGTAAATAGCTCTAACGCCGGGCATGCATTGTTTTCCGGAATAGTGAAACCGGAATATGCAGAGAGACTTTCTAAAACGTTGCTCGATGAAAAAATGTATTCAGGCTGGGGAATAAGAACGATAGCCATTGATGAATCGCGGTACAATCCTATGTCTTACCACAATGGATCTATCTGGCCGCATGATAATGCGATGATTGCTTATGGTCTGGGACTTTATGGATATAAACAGGAAGTACATAAAGTCATTGAAGGCTTATTTGATTTAACCACTTATGTTGATGCACAAAGATTACCAGAGTTATTTTGCGGATTTGATAAAAGAAAGAACGAAGGACCTACTGCATATCCTGTAGCATGTTCACCTCAGGCCTGGGCAGTTGCCTCAGTTTATATGTTGCTCCAGGCATCGTTAGGAATTCGCATCGTGGCAAAAAATAATACGATTTATTTTTACAATCCTACCTTACCGGATTTTCTCGATGAGATTACCATTACTAATCTGAAAGTAAATGGCGCTTCTGTGGTGCTTCAGATCAGGAAAAATATAAATGAAATTACGGTGAACATTCTTCATCGTAACGGAGATGTAAAAGTTGAGATAATCAATGACCGGTTACCGATAGACAGGGTAGAGGTATTGGAAAAAGCGTATAAGTAAATGATGAATTGTGAATGTTGAATTATGAATTAGATAAAATTATATTTTCTTTGCCATAATCAATTTTATAATTATTGGATCTTATAAACGAAGATAGTTGTAATTTAAAATCAAGCCATGCTGAGCCATTGTAATGAGTTTGCTTATTGGTAAGATTAAAAATTTTTATAATTTCTGAGAATTCTTCTTTATTA
>JAIERY010000348.1 GCA_019746425.1 Cytophagaceae bacterium | reverse complement strand
CGATTTGATCCATCCATAGGATGCAGTCCAAAGTCATCCAGGATTAAAATATCCTGTTTTTCTATACGGCTTAATTCCTTTGCATAGGAACCGTCTGCTTTAGACATTCTAAGTTTGGTAAATAACTTGGCTGTATTAAAATACATGACTCTATATCCTTTTAAACAAGCCTGCTGACCTAAAGCAGATGCAAGGAAACTCTTGCCTGCCCCTGTGGGTCCTGAGATTATTACGTTATCTCCTTTATCAATAAAAGAACATTCTGCAAGTCGCAGGATTTGGTTTCTTTCAAGATTTCTCCCTTGAGAAAAATCTATTTCCTCTACGCAAGCTTTATAGCGAAACTTTGCCTTTAGCAGTAGAACGCTTATCTTTTTATTTTCTCTGAACTCCCATTCTGATTGGATCAAATGGCTGAGTAATTCATCGGCAGTATACTTCTGATACTCCCTGCTCTGTAAGCAGGTTTCAAAAGCGGTTCTCATTCCTTGCAATCTCAAGGTGGACATTTTCTCAATGGTGCTGTGATTCATTTTTATAAATTTAAGTGGAACATATTTTCTTATTCATAAAAGTCTCTACCTCTCACATTGTCATGGTAGGGTAACGAGTATTGATCGTAATCAGCTTTTGTACTGGTCTGATCCAATCCCTTCTCCAGGATTGATTTAACAACCTGATAATTGTAAGACTGATATTCAATAGCTCTCAGGCAAGCATTATTGAGTCTCTGGTTACCTACTTTTTTCGCATAGCTTAAAATACCGATGCATGACTTATAAGCTTGTTCGGGATAAGTTTTGCGTCTCAGGATGTGAGTGATTATTTCCAATGTAGGCTTCCCAATGCTTGCAGCCCAACTGGTAAACTTTTCAGGGTTCCAGTCCAGTTTGAAATTGTGAGAGGAAGGCATGTGTTCTTTTACAGTCGTGTATTTGTGGGATCTGCTATCTCTTAAATGATATGCAATTCGTTCTCTGTTATGATATACTTCAACATACTTGGAAGTATATATCACATGCACTTTTTTTCCCACGTATTGAAAGGGTACGCTGTAGTAGTGGTGATCCTCATAAAGACATACATGGCTGTATTTTTGAACAGTTACTATCTTATGAGTTCTAATCTCAAACTTTTCTGCTGACAGAGGTTGTAGCTCACTTTTTTCTACTTGTTCAAATAATTGCCTCCGGCTATACTCTTTATGTTTAAACAGGCGGTTGTTATATTTTTCAAGCTCTTCGCTGATGGCTCCATTAAGTTCTTCCAGTGAATGAAATAAACGGGTGCGTAATGCAGTAAAGATCCGCTGATATACAAGTTTAACAGCGTTCTCAACCAGTGCCTTGTCTTTAGGCTTTTTTGCTCTTGCAGGGACTATTGTAGTTCCATAGTGCAAAGCAAACTCCTGAAAAGTCGCATTAATCTCGGCCTCGTACTTATCACTTTTTGTTACTGCTGCTTTTAGATTGTCCGGTACGATTGCTTCCGGCACTCCTCCATAATATTCAAGATTCCTCTGTACTGCTCCTATAAAATCTTCTTTCTTCTGGCTCCATACTGCTTCAACATAAGTAAGGTGACTGCATCCCAAAATACCTACATACACCTCAACCTTTTTTACTTCTCCTGTTTCCTGATCTGTTACTTCCAGCTTATGACCTGTAAAGTCTACATATAATTTTTCTCCGGCTTTATGGATCTGTGGCATGTAAGCATTACGGCGGTTCTCCCAGCTGGAAAAATAATGACAGAACTGACTGTACTGGTATCCATCGGGATGGTCAGCTTTATATTCTTCCCATAGCTTCATTAAAGTCATGCCCTTATAGCTAAGGTCTTTTTCCATCTGTTCAAAACGTTCCGATAGTTGTGGAAATCGCAAAGGATCTTCTTTATCATCAAGACCTATTGCTGAGGCTAAATCCTGATCGGACATGTTCAACAGCTCTTCCAGATTTTTATTTGAGGATTTAATCAACTGGATATAATTCCATACGGTCCCGTAGGCTAATCCTAATGTTTCATTGATTTTGCGAAGGCTGTAACCTTCTGATTTGAGGCGGATAATTTGGCGAATCATAGATTTCTCAATTGGCGATTTTGGCATATTCTCTTCAGTTTTTGAACGCAAAGTTCTTAACTGAAGCTTTTAAAATGCAATCACCTTATAATCTATTATCGCTTTACAACTGATCAAATAAATCCGGAATCACTGATCATTTATAACCGGAACGACTGATCATTTTCATCGGAATTTCCATAAAGCCCAAAAATACAAATTCCGGCATTTTAATAAACTAAAAATGCCGGAAAATGAATACGATCCGTACAAAAACCACTATTTCGGCATTTTTAAATGCCGAAATAGTCAAGCTCAACTTACCCAACTAATAAGTGCCGGAATCAAAAGAGAATTGCGGATAATAATGCCGGAAAAATCAGAAACTTTAGTACGGAAAAAAATTCCAGCATTATTTCTTCCGAATAAAATGATCGGAAAATTGATTATAAATTCTCCATAAGCACAAAAATTCAATTCAGCCGGAAAGTAGCAGCGTATAGTTGCCGAAATTGGAGCTTTTAACAGTTTTCCGTTTTAAGATACCGGAACAATAAGCACAAAAAATGAGCTACGTTTAATGTTCTGCCGGAATAGTTATCCTGAATGAAAATGCCGAAAAAATCAGCCGGAAATTATCTAATACAGAGGAAAAAAATATTTCGGCATTTTGAATCTGCCGGAAAATGTACCGGAAGGAAAGAAAAAAGTGGAAATAGTTTTTGAGGTCTTTAATAGGCATTATTCCTTATCCTGAAACGCTGCCTTCATATCTTTATATCCTTCTACGCTTGCGGCAATGGCCTTAAAAACGAACCGAGAAAGGTAGATAATAAGGAATAGTAACAGGATAATAGTTATCCATTTTAGAGCAGGAAATTCTTCAAAGAGGCTTTTATTGAATTTATAGGTAAAAGAAAGATTTGAGGTTGCCTGATTGTTTTTATCTTTATCTTCTTGCATAATATTTTTAGGTTTGCGCGGTATAAATAAGACTTTCAATGTGAAAATCAACGGGCTATGAACTTTCATTTATTTTTTTTATCCGGCTCATGCTTGCCGGATTCACTATGATTCTAGCCCACAAGAACTATTTTATTTTTTTCATTTGTACTAATAGCTATTTTACTATAAGTCATATCTCAAAATTTTAAAATCTCTTAAAAACAAAGATTAGCCAGTGTAGTTTCATTATCCATTTTTTTCATCAGGTAGGACACAAATTTTCAATCAAAATCAATTTTCCCTCATGGATAGTTCCTGCTTTCATGAACCTGCTTCCACAGTCAAAATTTTCCCTTTTAATCGCTAACATTTCTTGTATTGAGAAACCGGATAAGTTATTCAATAATTTTTTCGGGGGTTCTTCCGGATTCGTGCGGGAAAATATTTCCGGTTGATTCGTCCGGCGGAATTTTTTTAATTTTCCAATTATCAAGCATCTTTTCGGCA
>JAIERY010000225.1 GCA_019746425.1 Cytophagaceae bacterium | reverse complement strand
AGTATTTTAGGAAATTTAGAAAGCCTAACAAAATATTAACGAGCTTATCCGCAAATATTTAAGACGTTTAGTATAGACGAGAACAGCTTTAGTTATTTGTAATCTTTATAGATCAAGTTTTTTAATTTAATGTTACCGGAAGACGCAATTAAAGAGCAGGAATTATTAAAAAAGGAGGTAATTATTATAGATCAATTACCTCCAGTAATTACCCATGTAGCTGGTGTAGATGTAGCTTATGAAAAAGATGGAGACAAAGTAATAGCCGCTGTTGTAGTACTTGATGCAGTTACATTAAAAATACTTGAAGTAAGTACACACCAAGATAAAATTTCATTTCCATATATCCCTGGTTTATTTTCTTTCAGGGAAATTCCTCCTCTTCTACAGGCTTTAGAAAATATTTCTATTAAACCCGATATAATAGTCTGCGATGGACAGGGAATTGCTCATCCCAGAAGATTTGGTCTTGCCTCTCATCTGGGAGTTGTCACAGGAATTCCGACAATAGGTTGCGGAAAAACAAAGTTAATTGGTGAATACGTAGAGCCAGAACTATTTAGAGGATCTTTTTCAAATTTGATTGATAATGGAGAAATTATCGGAAGGGTATTGAGAACACAGGATTCTATAAATCCCTTATTTATTTCCATTGGTCATAAAATTTCATTAGAAACAGCTACACAATGGATATTGAAATTATCTCCCAATTACAGACTTCCTGAAACTACAAGAGCAGCGGACAATGCTGTAAATAAAGCTTTAAAAGAAATATCGTAATATGTGTTTTACTCTGTCAGCTGTAATTCTGTTTATGAAAACTATTTATAAAAAATTTCTGCCTTTTATTGCTTCGACTATTACACTTGCTATAAATCACACAACTTCCTATTCTCAAATTGATACCTCAAATCACAATCTCCTAATTCAGATTAATAAAGAATTTAAGTTACACAACATAATTGCAGAAGAAAATTTAAAGACCTATGAATTGGAAATTTATAGGAAGGTTAAAGAAGAGCCAAAGCCATTAGAATTAAAAATTCAAAACATGGTATTGGAGTCCAGAAAGAAGTCTAAGGAGGTTAAGAATACAATACATATTATTAAGAATGAATTAGAACAAAATCCTCAGAAAAAAAATCAGATTCTATATAATAATGTTTATGTTCTCAAAAGACAACTGGATGAACTGTTAAATTTATTAGTCAATCAATATAATGATTTTACAAATAAAGGAATTCGATATAGAGAGAATCTTTCATTGCCTGAGCAACTTTTTAATGATCTTGATTTTAAGTTAAGCAGCGAAAAATATTTAAAAAAAAATTTCCCGGACAACAATACTCAAATATTCCATTTACTTCAATTAATTTGTATTGAAAGTAGGATTTTAAAATTGGAAGAATATTTCTTAACAGAATATGCTAAAATGATTGGTGCATTTGAATGTCCTCCACAAGAAGTTGTTGAAATAACATGCGATTCAATAATGAAAAATCGTATGAATTGTTTATTGGTTGCAATGGGTGATAGTTTAAGAGAACATGGGTTTAAAGTTTATAATTATAACTTTTATAAAAATATTAAAGAGTCTAAAATCATTCTTGATGTTTCACAAGGAATTAAAAAAGAAGATATTTTAAACCATTCTTTAAAGATTATGGTCGAAGCTGATTACATTAGCAGTATTTATCCCGGCAATAAAAAATTCAAAGTACATGCTGCTCAGATTCTTTTACTGCGACAAAACAAAGTTATTAAAGGGCCAATTTATGAATTTGCAGATGTAAATGGTAATCTTGAATTGTTCCATGAGTTTTCATCTGCGCTTCCAGGAGATTTAGTGCAAATAGTTATTTTTCAAATTAAAGATCCATCAGCATGGGACCCTATAAATACTCGACCTTTTATAATAATGATTCCAGTAAAGTAATCTATCTTTTTAAAAAAACAATAATTTATTATGCCAAAATTTTTAATACTATTTCAGTTATTAGCACTTAATATTTCCTGCTTTTCTCAAGATGATACAGAATTGCACAATTTGAAGCAAGTAAACTTTACTCATGTTTATACATTAGAAGATGCCTTAAACCATCCAACCGAAGTCAAAATTTTAGAATTATTCAGTTCTGGATTGATAGAGCTTCCATCTGAAATGGAAAAATTAATCAACCTTGAAGAATTAAACTTAAGTAATAATCAATTGACATCCTTACCTAAGGAATTATACTCACTGAAAAAACTTAAAAAGCTTAACCTGAATAAGAACAAATTTACAGAAATCCCCTCTGCAATTTTTAAACTTGATAGTTTGGAAGAGTTAGAATTAATGGGTAATGCGTTAACGACAATCCCTAAAGAAATTAAAAACCTTAAAAATCTCAAGAAACTCAATCTTAATCAAAACAAAATAATTGATATTCCATTGCATCTCATTTCTCTGTCAAATCTATCATTTTTAGCTTTATCATATAATCAACTTTCGGGATTTCCGGAACATTTAACAAACATGGTTCAATTAAGATTTCTTTTTCTGAATAATACAAATATTGAAATACTTCCTCCTTCCATTGGGAAACTTGTAAACTTATCAATGCTTGATTTAGCTCAAAACACTATTAAAAAAATTCCTATCGAAATTGGTAATCTAAAAAAACTTAGTATTCTAAATCTTGCTAAAAATCCAATCCAGGAAGGAGATCGGGCAGAAATTAGAAAGCTATTTCAACAACAGCCAACTATTATTGAATTTTAATACAGATGGGATGATTAAATAAAAATGAAAGCAATAAAAATAATTCTCATATCAATCGGAGCAATATTATCTATCTTATTTGCATATCCTACCATTAGAAGAGCCATCAATTACTCTAATCTTGAAAAGACAACCGGAGAGGTAATTAGCTTCAATATCTACGTAAATTCTAAAAATAATGATACGGCATATTATCCGGTAATCCTTTTCGAAATTGAACCTCCAATTAAATCCAAATTTGTTAGAAGAGAAGCTGCTGAAAAGAACGAATTTAAAATAATGTCTCGTCCTGAAATAGCTTGTCACTTTAAGCTAATTAAGGATGGAAGAAAAACAAAAAAAGAAAACTCGACCCAATGCACTTAGTGCGGAGCCTTACAAAAGGCGTACCGAACTGGAAATGCTCAAAATTACTAAAGAAATCCAGAGTGGCCTCATAAGTGTCCGAGGGGCATCTCATAAATACGGATTGAATAGGAATACCTTAAAACGTTGGATGACTCAGATTTTTCTCAAAACTTTGCATGAGGAAAAATATCCTACTATAGGCAATATGACTGAAGACCAACGCAATGCAGCTTTAACCCAGAAAGTAAAGGAACTGACTAAAGCACTCGAACTATCAAAGTTAAAAATTGAGGGTTTGGAGACGATGATTAAAGTTGCAGAGAAAGACTTATTAATCAGTTCATTAAATATGAGCGTTATTAAGCTGCTGCATATAATATTTTAGGGTGTTTGAAGTAATTGG
>JAIERY010000208.1 GCA_019746425.1 Cytophagaceae bacterium | reverse complement strand
ATTGTGGCTGTATTATCAGGGCCAACTATTGAAGGACCAGACCAAACATAAGAAGTAGCTCCGCTTGCGGTCAGAGTTGTAGTATTTCCAGGGCAGCTACCTCCACCTACAGTAATACTAATTGGTACTTGATTAACATTTACTAACATCGAAGCACTTTTATAACAGCCATTTGAAGAAGTACCTTTGACAGTATAGGTGGTATTTACATTTGGATTATTTGTAACATTTGCACCACTTCCAGTAAAACCATTGGTAGCAGTCCAGGTATAAGTGCCGCCAGTACCAGCACCATTTCCGGTTAAAGAAACTGTTGCACCGTTGCAAATTGGGTTGGGAGTTGCCAAAACAGTAATTGTCGGTGATGTTGCAACACTTTCAAATATTGATGAAAGTGTCCTGGTAAATGTAGCACCACTTGTATATTGCACAGTGACCGTATATGGGCCATTATATGTAGGGCTTGTAGCGGTACTTCCATAAATATAGGTTCCTCCGCTTGGGCCAGGAATTAAAGTTGCTGTAATACTTCCCCCTGTCCAGCTCCAAACTACATTATTCATTTGGTTATCTGAATTGAACCAAAAATTTACCGATCCTCCCGAAGAGCATTTAGTTAAGCCATATTCATTATTTATTGCAAGAGGTAATAGGACAACCGTTGTGCCTGCTTTGCTATCTCCATTATCAATACTTAATTTGAGATAATCAGCCTTTACTAAAGTCCCAGGATGTAGATTTTTTTCGCTACTTTTTTCAAAAATATATGCACTCCCATTCTTAATTTTTTTCCCTTTATTACCCTCATTATCTTTATTGCCTTTATAAGTAATAGTGATTATTTTCCCATTGCCAAATCTATATTGAAGAGTAGCTTTATGACTTCCAGAACTTCCTGATATTACTGGTAATTCTTTTGGAATTTTAAATTTTGTTGGAATGCTTAAAGTTGTATCATCATCTATTGATTGAGAAGTAGGTTTATAGGTTTTTATTGCTTTTAGCCTTAGCGTATCTGTTTGTGCATAACAAGTGATTGTTATAAAGCAAAAGCAAATCAGACAAAAAATATTTTTCATAGTTTTTAAATTTAAAAGTGATAATTCAATCCAAAATCAACAAACATATTAATCGGGTTTAATTCAATAAGAGGATAATCGCTTGCATGTGGTATCATTAACTTGAAACTCGATTCAAAACTCAAATTATTTCTTAACAATCTACTATATCCTAAGCCGCCTATTACAACAATTGAAGGCTTCAGGAATACATAAGAGCCAGCCGTAACATTTAATTCTGAAAAAATGCTATTCTTGGTTTTAAAAAAATAATACCTCGAAAATATCCCGCCAAGTATTTCTTTATCCTTATTTCCTGAATACCGAAGGGTAAAGCTTTTATAATATCCAACGATACCTACAGCGAACTTATCTCTTACAAAATAAAAATATCTGATACTGAAGCTTAAATTTTTTAATGGATTTAATGGAGTTAACAATTCCAGTCCAGAATATTTATCCAACGGCCTTACTGAAAAACCTACAAAATTATCTCCTTTATTATAAAAGCCTGTACCTCGATCTTGCTCAACTGTATCATTCATTCGTGGAGAATGATTTTCTTTCATAGTTACTGGAATTTCTTTCTTTTGACCCGGAAATGGAAGCTTTACTCCTAAATGTACGGCTCCATAATTTCCATAAGAAGAAATCCTGCTATAATAATTATTTCCATTTACTGTAGAAGTTGCATCTATATAATCAATCTCCTTAAAACATTTGTTATAATTTACTTCAAGTGTTAAATGACAATTTTTATAAATCCTATATTCTAATCCTATTGTAGAATTCACGCAAAAATTTTGTACGCGGACACTCTTGTTATTAAATGTCAATTCAGGGCCATAAGCAGCACACCCAAGCGTTCCTCCGCCATCTTCATAAGGCGAGAAAACAGGCATCCAAACAAAACCCAATGATTGAGTAAACATCAATCGCTCAGAAAAGATTTTGAATCTGTTTTTAAAAGCGATTTCAAAGTTTGGAAAATTAAATCCAATGATACTATGTGTAAAACAAATGGTTCCTGGAGGCGCATTACTCTGGGTTACACCAAAATCATACCCAAGCGATGTGTTTCTTAAAGCTCCTTTAATAGAGAATCGTTTATTTAGTAAATATTCTAGATAAATAAATTCAGCAACTGATAATCTATTATTAAACTTTGCTACACTTGATGGAATATTCCCTTTTATTACATTATAAGTTCTATCAGGCCCAGCACCTATTCCTATAAATAGTTTCTGACCGAATAATGGATTTATAAATATAAATAATAGAACAATTGTAGATATAACTTTCATCATCTATTATGGACAAGAATTATAGCCTTCGATTAAGCAGTCTGGTGTTGCTGTTCCAACAGAACTTCCTGTTCCTGGAGGATAATTTTCTTGACACCCCTTAAATAAGTAAGTAACCTCAGAGGACATTTTGTATTTTCTTAAGGGTCGTATAGAACCATAAACTCTGCTATCCCTTTTATGATCACATTCTTCTCCTATTGCTGGAGTATCCCATATATCTTCAGTTCTCTCATCTCTGCATACTGGTTGATATGTTGCCGCAATATTAAATTCAAAATACGTTTTCGCATTTTTGTAACCACCTTTTTGAGTGCATCCAGACATTGGATAATTATCATCATAGAAATATTTGAATTTACAAAACAAAGAAAAGTATATACCGGCTTTCTGATAAACATTGTAAGCTTCAGCTCGCATGCAAAAAAATCCAATACTTGCAGTATTGCTAGGCTTTCCTCCATAATAATTTGATTTTAATAATGGCCATTCACCATTCACACGATTGTCAGTCTTACGCTTTTTAGCTCCCCTCTGAATACAAAATTTCTTCTTAGCATTCGGTGTAGCAGCATTGTTTGATTCATATTCACCTTGTTCAATCAGCAAAACTGGTTCATCCATTGAATAAACTTTAAGCTTTCCACTGGATACATTTTTATTTTCAAGAAGAATCATATTTTCGTCGGTAAGGTCACTTAACACATAAACTTTCTCTTCTGAAAAATCTAACTTATATGCTTTTCCACCTATTTCCACAATATTTTTTTCATTAAGAAGTGATGCTAAAAACTCATCTTCTATTAAGCTGTCAGAACTTGCTTTTTTCTTTGAAGCAATTCTGGCGGTCGGATTGTCAGGATTGGTTTTAGTTGAATCATTAATAAAATTTTCAAAATCGTCAATAGATCTAAACGCCAATCTGTCATCCTTGATTGAAACTGGTTCATCATAGGCAGGAATAACTGTTTCTACTTGATCTTTTTTGCAGGCATAAAAAATTACAGAGCATATTATCAATAAGCCCAGGGACAGAAATACTTTTTTCATATTCATTTATAGGTATAGGCACTTAGTTGTCCCTAAATTTAGTTTATTTTAAGCGATTTGGTTGGCTTTTTACCATCCTTTTA
>JAIERY010000032.1 GCA_019746425.1 Cytophagaceae bacterium | reverse complement strand
GCTTTCAGCTTGCTGAAAACATCTATATAGTTTTTCATTTCCACTGCTTCATTGTTAACAAGATCACCAGTGAAAAAAATCACATCGGGTTTCTGATCCAGGATCATTTGCACGCCCCGCATCACTGCTTCTTTATCATAAAAGCTTCCGGCATGTATATCAGAAATCTGCGCAATTGTTAATCCGTCAAAAGAGGAAGGAAGATTTTTTAATTTTAATTTTGCGTGGTGGATGCGGTAATTGTAAGCTCCGGATATCACACCATATGCCATGGCAATGAAAGGTAAAGTTCCGGCTATCAATCCGATTTTTGAAATGAACTGTGAACGTGGAATATTTCTTCCTTCATCTCCGGCAGGTAAGTTTTCTTTGGAAAACATTCCTGATATCCATTCGATCAAACGGCGTATGTCATCACCCAGCAGAAATATTGCTATCAATATTTTTGCTATGAAAAAGCCAAACATCCATGAAAAAAAGATAGTTCTGAATGTATTTGATACTCCATGTACTCCCAATACCAGGAATAAAATCATTCCTGTCCATGTTAATCCTACCACTGTCCAGTAAATGATGTAAATGATTTTCCTGCTATTAGCAGAAAGATTCATGCATGCTGATTTCACAGCCAGAAATACATAGAAATCCAGCAGTATAAAAATTACCGGTAAAATGATCACCCAAAAAATTCTGCTGTTCATAGTTATTTAATTTTATTAGTCATTAGTCAAAAAGAGCCTTCACCACATGGTGAAGGCTCAGAGTATTTAATTGGTGGTTTAAAAACTCTTTATCATTAATGTGCAATTCCGGCTTCTGCTAATTTTCTCAATCTTTCCTTTTCAGCAAAATAGTTGAAGTTGTCTTTTTTGTAATTCCAACGGTGTGATATTCTTGTCATCTTTATTCTGCGAACATATAAGAAATAGAACATCGCCGGCACCAATACCAGTGTCAGGAACGTTGCAAAACTTAAACCAAAGATAATAGTCCATGCCAATGGTCCCCAGAACACAACGCTTTCTCCTCCCAGGAAGAAATGAGGTTTAAGCTCGGAGAATAAAGTAAAGAAATTTACATTCAATCCAATTGCCAATGGAATCAGTCCAAGTATACAAGCAGTAGCTGTCAGCAATACAGGATTTAACCTTGTTCTTCCGGCTTCAATAATTGCCTGTCTTGTTTTCATGCCTTGTGCACGTCCGGTATCTATAAACTCAATGAGAAGGATACCGTTCTTCACTACTATACCCGCCAGGCCGACAATTCCAATACCCGTCATTACAATGGATATCTCCATTCTGAAGATTACAAAACCTAGCAATACTCCTATAATACTGAATACAATTTCAGAAAGGATAATAATAGGTTTAACCCATGAATTAAATTGTGTTACAAGTATGATGAAAATTAATGCCAGGGCTTGCAATAAAGCTCCCACCAGGAATTTTCCTGCTGCTTCCTGTTCTTCTTTTTCCCCGGTCATATCTATAGTAGTGCCTTCAGGGGCCTCTATATAACTTAATTCTCTTTGCACGTTCCTGTTTACTTCATCTGGTGTAAAACCTGTTAATACATTCGAAGAAATGGTAATAACGCGTTTTTGATTTTTCCTTTTAATGCCCCCGTAACTGTTTACATATTCTGCACGAGCAACGGAAGAGAGCGGTACTTGCCTGATCTGTCCTATGGCCATATCCATGTAAGTAACCGGAGTATTTAAAAGCTGTTCAAGATTATTTCTTTGGGTAGATGATAATCTTACCATGATAGGATATTCATCTTCATCAATTTTTAATTTAGATGCTTCTACACCATACACTGATGCGCCTATTGCCTGCCCGATAGATGCAGTGGATATACCTTCACGCTGAGCTTTCTCACGATCTATAATAATCACCACTTCAGGTTTAGTTACATCTGCGTCTGATTTCAATTCTTCTACACCTGGTATTTGCAGAGAATCAAGATAATTTTTTACTCTCTTGGCAGTAGCAACCAGCTCTTCATAATTTTCTCCGCTGATTTCAATATTAAGCGCTTTACCTACAGGAGGACCGTTTCTTTCCTGGTCTACTGAAATTTCAGCACCGGGTATTCCCTGTACTTCTTTCCGGATAGAATCAATATAAGGAGCCGTAGCTGCACCATTTCTATCTCCTACGGGAACGAAGTAAATACTTACTTTTCCCGACGTAGGATCTGCACCTACACCGGTCATAGGATCTTCACTTGCGCCTACTCCAACATTGGCAATGAATGCTTCTACCAGCGGGTTGTTATCTCCAATAACCTTCTTTACTTTTTTCTCTACAATTTTAGTGATAGAGTCTGTTGTGACTACATCAGTACCGGTTGGAGTTTTTATAAATACCATTACACTGTTAGGATCTCCTTTAGGAAAGAAATTCACTTTCGGAGGAAATACTCCTGTTAAAAAGAAAGAGAAGATTAATAATCCTACTGTAGCTACCAACAACCATCCTGCTCTTGAGCCCTTCAATATCCATGTAATAACTGTTGCATAAGCATTTTTAAATCTTGGAATAAGATTGAATTGGAATTTATTTACTACATCAATAAGGAATAGATTATAAATAATTACCACAATCCACAGGAATAACAATAAATTCCCCATTCCAATATTGCCTCCTGCATAAAATACAAATGCAAAAAAACCAAATATTGCTGATACCAGTTTTAACGACTTTAGTCTCTGCCATACAGTTTTCTTCTTGTCAGTTTCGTGATCTTCCGGTTTCATGAATGAAACGGCAAATACAGGGTTAATGATAAATGCTACAACCAAAGAAGCAATAAGCGTAATAATAAGTGTGATCGGTAAATAGAAAATGAATTTTCCTATTACAGAATTCCAGAAGGCTAAAGGTATAAATGGTGCAAGTGTCGTAAGCGTTCCTGATAATACAGGAATGAAAACATCTCCCGCTGCCTGTTTAGCCGCAGTCAGAATCGGAACTTTTCCATTGGCATAAATCCTGTGGGTATTTTCAATTACCACAATCGCATCATCCACCACGATACCTAATGCAAACAGGAATGCGAACAGCGTCATGAAATTCAGGTTAAAACCTATCATCGGCATGATCATGAATGCGAGGAAAGAGGAAAGTGGAACAGACAAGCCTACGAAGATCGCATTCGTCGCTCCCATAAAGAACATTAATATCAATGTTACCAGAATAAACCCGATAATGATAGTATTGATCAGGTCATTGAGGTTGTGATGCGTTTTTTCAGATTGGTCTCCTGTAACTTTTATCTGTAGTCCGGCAGGAAGTTTATCATCTTTCAGCTCCTTAAGAATTTTATCAATTTTCTCTGAAGCGATGATCAGGTTTTCCCCGCCTTTTTTAATTACGTTAAGTGTAAGGACATTTTTGCCTTCCATCCTGGAAAAGCTTTCTCTTTCTTCAGGGGCTTTCCCTTTTATTGCCCTTGAGTGCCGTATATATGGCAGGTTGGTTTGGT
>JAIERY010000281.1 GCA_019746425.1 Cytophagaceae bacterium | reverse complement strand
GACTCCATTGTGCCTTAGGGCACATTAGTACCCTCCTTATTTAGAATCATTTTAAATGCGGGAGCCCTGAGTTGGCAACGAGCAATTGGCAAATCGTTTCCTTATTTAAATATTTTGCATAAATTTTTAATGTCCTAATTTTCCGCTGGCTTGATTTTAATGCTTTTGCCAATTGTCCATTGCCAATTGCCCACTTTTACTAATATCCAAATATCTCCTCCAGTGTCAATTCTTTTACTTTCCCATACTTCTCCAGGGATTTAAAGTCTATTTTATCCTTAGAGCCTATTACCAGAATAATTTTCTTCTGACCTTTCATATATTTTTGCTGGAATGCTTTTATATCGCTAAAGGACATGGTCTTAATGTTTTTATATATGTCTCTGCGCAAATCATAGTCGAGACCCAGTTTTTTTGATCTTTCATAGTCATATAAAATACTTGCCTTGGTAATTCTCTGGCTACTGATCATTTCAATACCGGAAGTTTTTGCATTGAGGAACAATGCTTCAGACTCAGGCATATCTTCCATCAATATCTGAAGACCCTGAATAGCTTCGTGAATTTTATCCGCCTGGGTTCCTATATAGGAATTGATATAGTTGGGATCTTCTTTTCTTCCTGCCTGATCATAGCTGGATTTTACAGCATATGCCAGCGCTTTAGACTCGCGCATTTCCTGGAATACCAGGGAGCCCATATTGCCTCCGAAATATTCATTGAAAAGGTATACCGTAGACGCAAGGTTTTTATCATAGGAAACAGATTTGCTGAGGAACATAACTTCTGCCTGCACCATATTATAATTTACATAGTAGACTATGTTCTCATTGATATCTTTGAATTCAAATTTTCTCTGAGGAGGGAAGTCGCGTAATGTACCGCCCACTTTATGGTATTTATATAAAGTAGTATTTAAAGTGGCCTGATCTGCCGGTCCGTAATAGAGAATGCGATGCTTAAAGTAGCCGGAATACTTAATAATTTTGGCGAGGTCTTTAGGGTCAAGCGCTTTAAGCTGGCTATCGGGAAGAATATTGGTGAATGGATTGGCCGAACCATATTTTGCATAGCTTACCATAGCCTGTTTCAGAATAATATCTTTGGAAAGCTTGTTGTCTTTTCTTGACTTGATAATTCTTTCCACCATCTCGGCCCAGACCTGCTTGTCTTCTTTTGCGTCGGTGATCAGTTTTTCAAATAGCTTCAGCGCCGGTACAAAATTTTCCTGCAAACCTGTCAATGAAAAGAAAGTCTGATCGTTGGTGATAGAAAAAGTATAGGAGCATCCGAGTTTATAAAATTCTTTCTTAATGTCTTCTGCCGACATATCATCTGTACCCAGAAAGTCTATATAGCTTACTGCCAGCGCAAGGCGGGGATCGGTATCTTTGCCTGCATCCCATACATAGCTTAACTGGAATATTTCATTTTCTTTATTCTGAATATAATTCACCGGGATTTTATTTTTCATCGTGAATTTTTGTATGTCTTTGGTGTAATCTACAAAAACCGGTGCAATGGAATCTGAAGGTTTTGACATTACCTGTTTGTAAAAATCAGACTGCATTTCGCGGTTTACGGAAACAGGAGAAATTTTTGGTTTGGGTACTTTCTGAATGGTAGTGTCGACCCCAATTCTTTTATAAACGACTACATAATTGTCTTTGAAATTCTCTCTGGCAAATTTCACGATATCTTCTTTAGAGATTGATTCGAGTTTTTCGATTTCGCTTATGTAATCTTCCCATGACTGTCTCCAGATAAATGCATCTACAAAAGCATCTGCCCGTGCCCGGTTGCTTTCGAACTCACGCATTTTATAAATTTTATAATCATTGATTACTGCTTTTATCAGCCATTCGCCAAAGCGACCTTGTTTGACGGAGTCAAGCTGTACAAGCAGCAAATCCTTTACCTGTTCAAGTGTTTGTCCTTCCAGGGGTCTTCCTCCCAATACAAAAGAAGAATAATCCTTAAAAGGAAGATCGTAAGCGTAAGCAGTTAAAACTTTTTGCTGCTGCAGCAGATTCAGGTCAATCAAGCCGGCTTGTCCATTAGACAGGAGCATGGCAATTAATTTTAAATAGTCTGCATCATTTTTTGAATTGCCATTCGAGTTTATTCCGTTGAGACGGAATCCCATCGTAATATTTTCTGCATCCGGCCCTAATACATTTTTTACAATAGGAGCGGCTATAGGATTTTCTACAGGAGGATTGTATGAAGGAACTTCCTTGGGTTTTAGTTTTCCCCAATACTTATCGATTATTTTTATGGTTTCTGCCGGATCAAAATCCCCGCTGATGCATATGGCCATGTTGTTGGGAACATAATGCGCGTCGAAATATTTTTTAATTTCGGTAATGGATGGATTTTTTAAATGCTCCACTGTTCCGATGGTAGTTTGTGTTCCGTATTGATGTTTCTGAAAAAGCCCGGCCATAAGTTCTTCCCATACTTTTCTCCTGTCCTGGTCCATACCTTTGTTTTTTTCTTCATACACGGCTTCCAGTTCGGTATGAAATAACCTTGGAACTACCATGCTGAATCTTTCGGCTTCTATCTCTGCCCATTTATCTATCTGGTTGGAAGGAATATCATTTACATAGACTGTCTGCTCTACATAAGTATAGGCATTGGTTCCTGTTGCGCCGATGTTGCCAAGTAATTTATCATATTCATTGGCGATGGCATAAGTGGCGGCGACTAAAGAAATAGAATCTATCTGCCGGTAAATATCTGCTCTTGTTTCATATTTCACCCGTGCAATCGGCCGGTAATATCCGACGATTTCATTTTTCTTAACATCTTTTCCTTTAATTTTATACTTTACTTCATCGTAAATGTATTTTTTGTCTCCATACTCTATTTTGGCAACAGAATCTTTTACTCTCCTGTATCTTTCATAGAGCAGTTCAATTTTTCTCAGCTCGATTTTTTCTTTCTCCCAGTTGGAGCTACCGATCCTGGAAGTGCCTTTGAAAAGAATATGCTCCAGGTAATGTGCGAGCCCTGTGGCATACGCCGGATCATTTTTGCTGCCGGCTCTCACAGCGATGTAAGTCTGAATGCGCGGAGCGTCTTTGTAAACTGTCATATAGACCTTAAGTCCATTAGGTAATGTGTATACCCTGGCATTAAGCGGATCATTGCTTACTGTTTCATAAGTGTATCCGTTTTCATTTTTAGTTTCAGTCTTGTATTTGTCCTGTGAGTAGACAAAGAGCGGGAAGATCAGTAAGAGGAAAAGTAGTTTTTTCATAAAAGTATATTTTGCCACGAAGGCACAAAGACACGAAGCCGTTGAATAAGCTATGAATTTTAATTATAAGCTTAGTGCTTTCGTGTCTTTATGGCTAATAATATTTTAATTTTACAGTTATTATTAAACGTTTTATTTGGATTTTGTTATTTGATAGTTGGAGTTTTATTAAAAGTCTGTTTCAAGCCCGAATCTTTTTTTAAGATCGTCTACGATCGGGTATTT
>JAIERY010000122.1 GCA_019746425.1 Cytophagaceae bacterium | reverse complement strand
GAATTTTTGCATGTGTTAAAGAAAATAGAAAATATGAAAAAATTTATACACATGAGCTTGCTTAATCCATAGAAATCCTTCATTCACAAGCTTATAGTTGACTTTATCATTGACGTCAAACTTATTCGTCTTGAAAAAATTAGTCATCCATTCTTTGGCGCGCTCATAAATTTCATCTTTCGTCAGACTGTCCAGAATTACCGTTTCCTGGTAGGATATTTTTTTGGTTTCCGGGTCAGTAGGAAAGCTTTGTGAGAAAGTAAATGTAAATGAGCTTATTGCTAAAATGATGCTGAGGATCAGGGACTTCATAAGCGTGGTTCTTTTGTGGTAAATGTATATAATAATTAACTGTTAATCAAATGGGCATTTCCCTTTAAAATCATAAAAACGGGTTTTTTTTAATCATTTTCCCATTTAATATTGTTATATTTACTAAGCAGCAATTTTCATACCTGATTAATGCATAAGAAGTTAAATTGTATTTTATTAATTGACGACGACGAAGTCAATAATTTTATTAACGAAAATATACTGCGCAAACTTAATGTGGCTGCAGATATTAAGGTAGTTAAGAACGGGCTCGAAGCGCTTCAGTTTATCACCACATATAATGACGAAGGAATTTCTCCCGAGCTTATATTGCTTGACCTGCATATGCCAGTGATGGATGGTTTTGAATTTATGAGTTCATTCAAAAAGCTTGATCTCAAAAACAAAGACAAAATAGAAATCGCTGTGCTTACCAGTTCGGATAACCCCAACGATTTGAAGCTTGCTAAAAACTTAGGAATCAAACATTACCTTATAAAGCCTTTTAAACCAGATACAGTAGAATTGTTTTTCAATATGAATTTTTCCATTACCTATAATTTTTCAGATAATTAGATCATCTGCTGAACCTGATGTTTGGGTATGGTAAAGTAAAAGCAGCTGCCTTCGCCGACATTTGATTCTACCCATACATCACCTCCATTTTCTTCAACAATCTTTTTAACAACGGCTAAGCCTATTCCTGTTTTTTCTACATCTTTTGTGTTATCGCCGGTCTCATACATATCAAATATTTTATCGAGATAATCTTTTTTTATTCCCGGGCCATTGTCAGCTACTCTGAATTTATAAAATAAATCATCATCAATGATTCCGATTTTCACCCAGCCTTCCGGCTTATCCATATACTTAATAGAGTTTTGTATAAGATTCTGAAAAACCTGCATCAATGAAATTTTATTATAATAAACCTTGGGAAGATTATGTTGTAAAAATACCTGAATATGCGAAGGGGGATTTAATATATTGATGATATCATTAAGCAAAGCTTCTGTATTGATGGTCTGTTTTGCTTTTTTATGCCCCTTTGCAGATTCCAGGATCTCTGTGATCAACTCATTCATTTGAATCGATTTTCCTTTTATCATATCAAGCATTTCAAGGCTCTCTTTATCCAGCTTTGTTTTATTGTCTTCTTTTATAAAATCAACAAGTGGTATAATGTTGTTTAATGGAGCTCTTAAATCATGTGAAATTACATATCCCACTTTGTCAAGCTCATTGATTTTCCTCTCCAGTTGTTCTGCCATATCGTTAAAAGAGCTGGCAAGTATTCCCAATTCATTGTTATGCGAGATATGAGCCCGTGTTTCAAGGTGTCCTTCTTTGATCTTTTCTGTCGATACGATAAGCTCTTCTATTGGTCTGGCCAGGTAGCGGCCCATTAACAGTGAAACAATAAATGCAAAGAAAATAAAGCCTACATTCAGAAAGAATAAAAAATTTCTAAGCAGGAATATGCCTTCATAGGCCTCCTTATGATCCATCTTTGTAATCATTCCCCAAGCGCCTTCTTCTATATATCGAGCAGAAGCAATTATTTTTTCTCCTCTGTAATCCAGTTTATCTGTAAATAAACCTTCTTTTCCTTTCAGCACGAGATTCATTAGAAACCTGTCATCATTGAGAGGGTAAGCAACCTTTAATGCAGCATTGGAATCGAAGCGGGCAGGACTTACCATTTTGGCCTGACCATATTTTTTGGCAATTACCGTTTCTCCCGTTTCTCCTAAACCTGTATAGTCATTTGTTAAAGAAATAATATCGGTAGCATATAGTTCAATCAGCAATACTCCAATCGTTTCTCTTTTTTTGTTGTAAATATTTACACTACCCAGCAGGCAGAGTTTTTTATCATTGGCATAATGAAATCCATCCAGGTACTTCCCTTTTTTTCTGACCACCCTGAAGCTTTCACTTGCAGAAAAATCTTTATCCAGAAAAGCGCTGTCCGAACTTATGATGGTAATTCCATTGGTATCAAGTATACTTACGGTTCTGTAGTTTTCCAGAATATTGATATAATACTTAAAGATATTATTGATATTATTTTTATTGGATTCATTTTTCAACTGCAGATAATTTTCAAGATTTTCAACCAGTACTGGTGAGCCTGCAAGCAGGTAAAACTGTTCGTAGTTTTTCTCAATCATATTCTTCAGCCTGATCTCCTTGGTTTGAGATACCGCTTCAAGGTTGGCATAAATTTGATTCAGAATGATCTTTTTTCCCTGAAAGAATATGATAAGGCTGATAATAAGAGTTATTCCTACGCCTAGTATTAAGAAAGTTAAAAATAGCTGCGTCCTGATTTTCATACCCCAAATAATAGATAATAACTCAGCCAGCCCTTAACTGTTACAAACCACATATTTAATTTTATAATTAATGGTTTACTTTTAAAATTTCATGGAATAAAGAGGAAATACAGCATTCTATGAAAGCATTTCTACTTTACCTTGTGCCTCTTGTTCTGAGCCTGCAACAGCAAGCTTTAGCCCAGAAAATGAAGAAGCAATACAAATACTGGACGGTTGGATGGAATATCAATGCCATGAATTACGTAGGAGAAGTTGACCCGGGCGCCGGGATTTTAAGTCCGGGTATAAAGTTTACAAGACAGAATCTTGGAGTATTTATTGGCAAACGTCTCAATCCCCATCTTACTTTCAGGTATAATTTATCGCATGGTGTAATCGGAGGTTCTGATGCTGAAAATGCCTCCATGTCGGATAGAGATATATATCGTAAAATAAGGAATCTTTCTTTCAGAAGCTCCATCATGGAAGTGAAGGCAGATGTAGTATACGATATATTTAAGAACTGGGGCAAGCCCGAAAAAAGAGTCGATTATACTCCTTATTTTTTTGCCGGGATCGCTTACTTTCATCATAATCCCAAAGCCAAAGCTCCAGACGACATGGGTGGACAATGGGTGGAATTAAGGCCTCTGAATCTTGAAGGAAAAAAATATTCTTTGCACCAGATCTCAATACCTGCCGGCATTGGATTCAGGTATAAACTGGGACAGCGCTGGGACCTTGCCTTTGAAATGGGCTGGAGATTTACTTTTACCGATTACCTTGATGGTATTAGCGGCTCGTATAGAGGCAGGGAATCTTTTGGTGACAACCAACTAGCAATTGCTATGTATGAC
>JAIERY010000028.1 GCA_019746425.1 Cytophagaceae bacterium | reverse complement strand
TGAATACGCAGGCGTACGGAATGCAGAAAAAAAACAGGAGTTCTTCTAACGGCAGATTGATGATGGTGATTCCCGTAAGGTATTTTGAATTAAACCCCCAAACACCCAGCGCAGTAAAAAAAATATCCCAGACAATGAAAATAAATCCTGTAATGATGACTGCCGGAAAAAACGCCTTCCATGTTCTATGGAAGTTTAACCTTGAATGGAAAGAAAATATAAATGGCACCAGGATAGTTAAAAAGAGAAGCAGGAGGTATGTGTATTGCATATCAGTTGCTTTTTTGTTTTCTGAAATAATTTATAGGAACCCAAAGCATTCCGAAGCACTCTCCCTCCTCTTTGTTTAGGTGCTTGTGATGCGTTTTATGAGCCCTGCGTATTGCTTTAAAATAAAGGTTGTCGCTATTGCGGAATATCTTAAAGCGTTGGTGTATGAAAATGTCGTGGATGAGGAAGTAGGCAAGCCCATAAAGTGTAATACCCACTCCTATCCAGAAGAGATAATTGTGCTGATTACGCATGCCAAAGTATAATGCATTAATGCCTGGTAAAGCGAATATGAGGAAGAAAAAATCGTTGTGCTCAAAAAAACCGGATGACTCTTTCTTATGATGATCTTTATGAAGACACCACAGAAAGCCGTGCATAATATATTTATGAGTAAGCCAGGCTACTCCCTCCATGCTGATAAAGGCAGCCAGCACAATGAGCGTATTAAAGATTATTTCCATGATTTATTTTTTTTAATACTTCCGGTAAACAGATCCTGATCCATCCGGTAAATTTCTCTGGGCTTTGGGCCAATTCTTCCTGTAGCTTTGGCAGGCTAATATATCGCCAGTTTTTTACTTCACTGCTGTTGGGTGTTGGTGTTTCGTCGCATATTCCAAAATACACATGATCCAGCTCATGCTCTGTCAATCCGTTTTCAAATTCAATTCTGTAGGAAAAGATGAATTTAAAGAAAACCTCACATTCAAATCCCATTTCTTCTTTGAGTCTTCTCCTCGCTGCATCCGCAATCGCTTCGCCTTTGGCCGGGTGGCTGCAGCAGGTATTACTCCACAGTCCTCCGGAATGATATTTATCATCTGCTCTTTGCTGCAGCAATAACTCCCCTTTTGAATTAAAAACAAAAACAGAGAAAGCGCGATGCAATGCTCCTATCCTGTGCGCGGCAAGTTTGTCAAGCACACCCAGCTCATTGTCATGTTCATCTACCAGGACTACGAATTCGTTTTTGCTCATTCTAATTTTTGCTTTTCCAAAGCGTTGAGACGATCTGATTTTTTTAAGAAAGAAATAATATTTTTTTTCAAATCCAGGTCTGTTAATGTCTGTACAGTTTCAAGCAGAAATTTTTTATCTGTTTCCAGGTGATCAATATATCCCAAAAAGGATGGAGCATTGCTTTGTACACCGAACCGTAAAAACCTTAATTCAACATTTTTATCATCTGACGTTATGGCTTTTTCAAGCATGTCTTTTCCCGTATTAAAATACGATAATTTACTGAAAGGATTAGTCACATAATTAGCCATCATCATAGTCGCGCCGGCTTTATATCCGCACAATAAATATTCTTTTTCACCGCATGATGCCAGCAGTTCAATGAGCTTTACACAGGACGCTTCTTCGGTGGCAGCTTTTTCATAGAGCGTACGCACCTCACTGAGCGACGGACTGCCTGCAAAACAGGAAGCATTACACAATAATAATAACAACGCTATGATGTTTCTCATACCCAATTCATTTTATTTTGTACGAGACTATTAAACATAAGTCCGATTTTTTTTCCATTGTTTATTCTTACCCTTTCGGTAAGTATGCGTTGTGCAGGCAGCTTTTTTATTTTGTTGAACAATGACTGATAATAAATAAATGCCAGGTACACTCCTCCTTTTGATGATGCGGGAAGTTTTTTGATACCTACCAGTGCCATTTTAAAATCAGCTTCAATATCCTGTTCAATTTGTTTTTTTGCTTTGGCTGTAAATGCTGTCATGTCTACATCGGGGAAATAGCTTCTTCCCAGAATATGATAATCGTCTTTCAGGTCTCTTAAAAAATTTACTTTTTGAAATGCAGAGCCTAGTCTCATAGCATAAGGTTTTAATTCCTCATACATTTTCATATCTCCTTCTGTAAATACGTACAGACACATCAGGCCCACTACTTCTGCTGAGCCTAAAATATACTTTTCATATTTCTCATGGTTGTAGTTTACTTTTTCCAGATCCATCTCCATGCTCTGTAAAAAAGTTTCAATCAGTTTATAATCGATGTAGTATTGATGCACTGCCTGTTGGAAGGAATTAAGAATTGGATTTACAGATATGCGTTTATCAATGGCTTCATAAGTCTCCTGTTTGAATTTTTCCAGGAGGTATTTTTTATCATATCCTTCAAAGCTATCTACAATTTCATCGGCAACGCGCACAAAACCATATATTGCGTAAATCGCATCATGGAAGCGGTTGTTTAAAAAGTATATGCCTAACGAAAAGCTGGTGCTGTAAACCTGCGTAGTCATTTTGCTTACTTGCGTGGAGAGATTATCAAATAACAACTTCATATTTTGATTTTTTTAAATAGCTGATTAACTGCTCTGCGGCAATTTTTCCGGAAATAAGCGCGGGTGGTACTCCCGGTCCGGGAACGGTGAGTTGTCCGGCATAAAATAAATTTTTTATTTTCCTGTTCCGTATCTTAGGTTTCATAAATGCTGTTTGCATCAGCGTATTGGCCAGCCCGTAGGCATTGCCTTTATAAGAGTGATAATCGGAGATAAAGTCATTCACACAATAGCTCTTCTTAAAATCAATATACCCGGTGATTTCTTCCCCGATATACTTTTGCAGGCGATGCATCATGATTTGAAAATATTTTTCCCGTAAAACCTCATTGTCTTCCAGTCCCGGCGCCAGAGGCATCAGCAGGAATAAATTCTCATGTCCTGCCGGGGCTACACTATCATCTGTTTGAGAAGGGCAGCATACATAAAATAAAGGCCTGGAAGGCCATTGTGGATTTTTATAAATCTCTACAGAATGCTGGAAAAAATCTTCCTCAAAAAATAAAGTATGATGCTGAATTTTTTTTATTTTTTTACTGATTCCGACATAATAAATCAGGCAGGAAGGTGCGAAAGTTTTTTTCTGCCAGTAGGTGTCTTTGTAATTGCGGTACGGTGCGGGCAGTAATTTATTTTCAATATGATGATAGTCCGCTGCCCCAACGACCGCATCGAAGGAAATATGCTTTCCATTAACCATAATACCCCTTGCTTTATTATCCTCTATGATGATTTTTTCTACAGGAGCATTTAAATGAAACGCCGTCCCGTTTTTTTCAGCCACCAGCATCATAGCCTGTATCACCTTGCCAAAACCTCCTTTGGGATACCAGGTGCCCAATTTTAATCCGGCATAATTCATCAGGCTGTATAAGGCCGGAGTATCCTGCGGCATGGCACCCAGGAATA
>JAIERY010000060.1 GCA_019746425.1 Cytophagaceae bacterium | reverse complement strand
GATCGCGCAGTCATTTGGATATATTAATAAAGAGGTGGCTATTGTGCTTAACAGCAATTTAAAAATGGATTTCTCTCTGTCGGAAGAAGTGATAGAGATGGAAGAGATCGTGATCACTACGGAAAAGAAAAATGAGAATATCACCCAGACTCACATGGGAGTGGAGAAGATTGAGATGAAGGAAATCAATAAAATTCCGGTGTTGTTGGGAGAGAGAGATGTGTTGAAAAGTATACAGCTCATTCCCGGTATTAAATCTGCAGGAGAGGGGAACACAGGATTTTATGTAAGAGGAGGGGGAGCTGATCAGAACCTGATCCTGCTGGATGAAGCGCCTGTTTATAATGCGTCCCATTTGCTTGGATTTTTTTCTGTATTTAATTCAGACGCTATTAAAGATGTAAATGTTTACAAAGGCGGTATGCCTGCAGAATATGGCGGAAGACTTTCTTCGGTACTTGATATAAAAATGAATGACGGTAATAATAAAAAATTCGGTGCAAGCGGGGGCATAGGGTTGATTTCATCCCGTCTGAATGTAGAAGGGCCTATTGTAAAAGAGAAAGGGTCTTTTACAGTATATGGAAGAAGGTCTTATGCAGATCTGTTTCTTAAGCTTTCTCCTGACAGCGCACTGAGAGATTCCCGCTTGTATTTTTATGACCTTAATGCCAAAGCCAATTACAGGATCAATGATAACAACAGGATTTTTATTTCAGGATATTTTGGAAGAGATGTATTGGGTTTCAGGAAACTATTCGGATTTGATTGGGGGAATGCCACAGGAACTATCAGATGGAATCATTCATTTTCTGATAAGCTTTTTTCAAATACGTCTTTAATATTCAGCAATTACAGTTATAAGATAAAAATTAATTTCAACGACAACGACATTTTTATCACCTCGAAGATCCGTGATTATAATTTCAAGCAGGATTTTCAATATTATGCAAATCCCAGAAGCACTGTAAAATTCGGTTACAATACTATTTTTCATAAAGTGGTTCCCGGTGAAATCAGTATCAGTACAGCTTCATCCGATACAGAAAAAAATCTTAACCACAGATATGCCTGGGAGAATGCGGCTTATATTTCTCATGATCATAAGCTTTCTGAAAAAGTAAGCCTGGTATATGGCATCAGGCTCAGCGCATTCAGCGTATTGGGGCCAGGTGATTTTTTTACCATTAACAGCAATGGAGAAATAACGGATACTACTACTTACAGGTCAGGAGAGTTTATTAAAACCTATATCAACCCTGAACCAAGGTTTGCAGCTAATTATATTATCAATGAGAGCAATTCAGTTAAAGCTTCCTATGCAAGAACGACGCAAAATCTTCACCTTCTTTCCAATTCTACCTCAGGAAGTCCTACAGATCTCTGGCTGCCCAGCAGCAATTATGTGAAGCCGGAAATTGCCGACCAGGTATCTTTGGGATACTTCAGGAACTTTAAAGAAAACATGTACCAGTTTTCGACGGAAGTGTATTATAAAAATCTGCAAAACCAGATTGACTTTAAAGACGGAGCCGAATTAAATTTCAACGAGAGTGTAGAAACAGAATTGCTGATAGGTAAAGGAAGAGCCTATGGTATTGAGTTCTTCTTCAAGAAAAAATATGGAAAGTTTAACGGTTGGATAGGATATACCTTGTCTAGAACAGAAAGAAAATTTGATCAGATCAACAATGGAAAATATTTTCCTGCAAAGCAGGACAGGACACATGATATTTCTATCGTAGGAATTTATGAGCTTACACCCAAGTGGAGCCTTTCTGCTACCTGGGTTTATTATACAGGAAATGCCGTTACTTTCCCCAGTGGCAAATATCAAATCAATGGACAGGTGGTGAATTATTATACGGAGAGGAACGGATATAGAATGCCGGCTTATCATCGTATGGACCTAGGTGCCAACTGGCAGGTGAAGAAAACAGAAAAGTTTGAATCAAGCTGGACTTTTTCTATTTACAATGTGTATGCGCGCGCGAATGCCTATACGATTACTTTTCGCCCGAGCAAGGATGATCCGACTCGCACAGAGGCTGTACAGACGACATTGTTTAAGCTGGTTCCTTCTTTCACTTATAATTTTAAATTCTGATTTATGAAAAAGCATTTATATAAATTTGGAATACTCGCGTCAGTAATTATTTTTTCTTCCTGCGAAAAAGTAATTGACGTGGATCTGAAGTCTGTAGCGTCGGAAATTGTGATAGAAGCAAATGTATCTGACCAGCCGGGACCTTACCTGGTAAGCCTGACCAAAACAGTCAACTTCGATCAGCCCAATGCATTTCCTGCTGTAACAGGTGCCGTCGTAATTGTAAATGATAACCTGGGTAATGCAGATACCCTTACAGAAATTTCTCCGGGAAAATATAATACTTCTACTCTGGCGGGAGTTCCTGGCAGAAATTATTTTCTCAAAGTACAGGCTGAAGGAAAAGAATATACTGCAGCATCTTTTATGCCGTCGGCAGTAACGATAGATACCATACTGGTAGATTCCCTTACATTTGGAAGTGTATCCAATAAATTCTTAAATGTAAAATTTACAGATCCTCCCGGACTTGGAAATTTCTATCGGGTGATAGAAATAATCAATGGTGATACTTTAAGTACTATCAATATCGGAAGTGATGAGTTTGAAGACGGACAGCAGATAACTGCACCTATATTCAGCGATGAAGATCCTAAACTTGAATCAGGTGATAACGTAGTAATATTATTACAGTGTATTGATGAAAACGTATACAATTATTTTCTGGAGCTTCTTATGATGATCAATTCAAATGGTCAATCTGCAGCGCCGGCAAATCCAACTTCCAATATTAATAACCATGCGCTCGGATATTTTAATGCATATTCAGTGAGGTCAAAAAGCATAGTAATACCTTAAAAGATTACTGGTTATTATTCTGGCGGCAACTCGCATTATCCACAATTTTATTTTGTGTTTTGCTGCTGAACTTTAATAATATCTTTTCATAATACAATTTCCGGCTAAAGCAATATTTATTCTATAATAGGATATATACTTTTCGCCAACTTCTTTAGGGGTAAGCTTGTTTCCTTTCGCGTGCAGTATGAAATTTGCATTAACCAAAGGAATTGAAAATGGCAGAGTTAATTTTTGAAAATAAAAACAAGGATTCCCTCTTCGGTATTAAGTCCATGCATTGCCCAAAATGCGGGCATAAAATTTTGTCCAGGATCAAAAGAAAAAATCTGCAAAGACTTTTATCACTGGTATTATTTGATTCGAACCTGAAAAGATACAGCTGTGAAAGATGTGACTGGAAGGGTCTCAAATACAGTAAAGATAATTCCTCTGAATGCTAGACCTGTTCCACTTAGTAAATTTTACTAAAGCAATATTCCTTCTTTAAAAAATTCAACTATAGTTCTACTTTAACACATTTAATGTTTTGATAATCAATAATAGTATAATATTTTTGTGTTATCAAAACAAGACAGA
>JAIERY010000097.1 GCA_019746425.1 Cytophagaceae bacterium | reverse complement strand
TCGGATACTTCAGCATGAATTACCATAGGGTAAGCTATGATAATAAAATAACTCCCGTAACTAATTTTGATCTGAACCAGTGGTTTTTTGTTTTTGGTTTGAAGTTTTAAAGAAAGGAAAAAGATGAAGCCGATATTCAAATTTTCTGTTTTACTGACCATTGCAGGTTTGCTGGCAGTTGCTCCTGGCTGCAAGAGGGAAGAAGCTGATTTCATTGGGCCCGCTTATATTTCTGCTCCCGACGGATTTGCAGTTACCGCTTTTACAGCGACTCCTTCATCGGTTGATTTCACTTCAGGCACTGTTGCATTTAATGCGAGCTTTACACATTCTGTTACCTGGATACTGACTATAAGAGGTGAAGTATCCGGCGCTGTATACGAAACCAAAGGAATAGGAAATGGCTTCAGTAATCTGATATGGAAAGGTACTCATACCGGAGTAATATTTTTCAGAAAAGGAGAAAATGCAGTCGCTACTTTGTCTTTCTATGGTACATCGCTTACTGCATCCTCTACGGTCAATATTGTGAATGTCCGGAATTTTGCAGCCTACGGTTATCTTCCCTTGTATGGTGATTTTGAAAATTTTATTAATGCGAGCTACGGTCCGCCCATAGTGTATTCACCTTACTGGGCTCATTTTAATTTTCCAAACCCTATTCCAAATGTAGAGCAGGGTGCTGACTCTAATCTATTAGATTATAATGGTAATATCGTTCCGTCTGTACAAGGCAAACAATATTATTACATAAGAGGGCTGGGCAATCAGCAGGTGTTTGTGAGTGGCGTGCAGTCTCATAGCAACCCTCCTTCTTTGCCGGCCACGCCTGACAATGTATGGGTCAATATGTATATATATGGTACCGGGGATCCGAATGCAGGAGTGGAGATCGAATACCAGGAAGATGATATCGACGGTGATGCGGCGGGTTATCAGGGAGATGATGACGATGCTTTTGTTGCACGCATTACCTTAGACCATAAAGGCTGGAAGCTTTTCAGTTTTCAATACAGTAAACTCACGCCAAGTCTTAATGCTGCCTTTGGAGGCAGCGGCAATAAAATTCATGAGCCGGACAGGATTAAATCTTTTGACCTGGTATTAGTGAAAAAGACAAATCCTAATTCGCCGATAGAAGTTTATTTTGACTTTCCGATTATCACAGTAGGCGGTCCCTTTGATCCCTCTAATTAAAATGGAAAAAAGAATGAAAAAATTTAACATATATTTTCTGATTGCCGGAACGATTGCTTTGTTGTCAGGATGTGCAGCAAGCTTACAGACCTATGATCTCAATACAGAATATGCAACGAGTTTGCATTATGAAGGATCTACAGGTGGCGGCAGCGAAGAGGAAGAAGACGAAAGCGGAATGCTGGTGGGAATTCCTGCGAAAACTTTTTATGGAGGAGATTTGAAAAGGGGAGGTATCTGGTGGGCAGGCAAAGGCATTACCCTGGAAAAGGGAGATTTCTTTACGATCACTGCGAATAGTATCGGCTCGGATAGTATTCCATTCGGCGCTACTTTTCCGCCTATAGATCTTCTTGTCGATGAAGTGGTGCTTAAAATAAGTGCAAGGGCCGAAGGCAAAGATGGTGATATGCCGGTTCTTTATTTACAGGTAGCAGATGCAGGCGGCTATCAGGCCAATGCGAAACGCCCGTTTCAGAAAATAGAAAATTCAGGTGAGTTCAAGGATTATTATTTTGACCTGAAGGATATATATCTACAAAGCGCTCCCAAAAAACATAAAGTGAACGGCGCTATGATCAACAGCCTCAAATTTTTTATCAATCCGGGACAAACACCTTATACAGGAAAAATTTTCATAAAAGAAATCAAAGTGATTCCTGCCGCTTCTGCAGGAAAATAGTAATATCCATTGATTTGAAGATTCCCGGCATTGGTTTATAATTGCTTGCCGGCGCTTAATTATTGAGAAAATAAGGTTATAAACATGGGGCTTATAATTCTGAAAATTGCACTATTTATTTTAAGCTGCTTTTAGCATTTCTTCCCCTTTTCTTAAAAAAGCCTTCAAACCCGCAAGCTTAACAACTAATTGAAAAATTGCACGTATTTTCAAGGCAAAAGCCGCATGCGGGGGATATAAATGCCTCAGCATGGGTTCAACCTTATTGTAATATTAAAACACGCCCCCTGTTTTATGAAAAGATTTTTTTTATTGTTGTTTTCGTTTTTATTTTTTCTTGCAGCACTGGCTGGAAATCCTGCAGATAGTCTTTTGGGAGAACTTGACCGCACCATTGAGAAAAGAAATGAGTACCTGAAAAAAAAGCGTGAGCGAATTACGCTTATTCAAAAGCAGGACTTTTCCGCAAGCGGTTTTTCTGCAAGCAGTGAAAGAAACGCTTTGCTGTTTAAACATTCCATAGCCAATCAGTTGTTTGAAGAATATAAATCTTTCATTTACGATTCTGCTTTTCACTATGCAAGAATTTTGCTGCAGACGGGTTATGAGCTGAAAGAAGACTCGCTGATCAATACTGCAAAAATAAAAATGAGCTTCACGCTTCTTTCGGCAGGGATGTTTAAAGAGGCGCTGGATACTTTGAATTCAGTAAATGTGAATGTGCTGAAAAAAGATTTAAAGATTGAGTATTATTCTACCCTTGCCCGGACTTATTATGACCTGGCCAATTATTCCAACGATAATTATTTTTCAGAGCAGTATGATAAAAAAGGTAATGCTTATTTACAGCAGGCTATAGAATTATGTGAGCCGAATTCCATACCTTATCTTTTGCAAAAAGGTTTGTGGTACATGCGCGCTCACGATACCTTGAGCGCCATCAATACTTTTGAACAGGTTCTGAAAAATCCCAATCTTACTATGCATGAAATGGCTATCGCTGCTTCCAGTGTGAGTTATATGTACCAGATAAGTTATCAGCGTGAAAAAGCCAAAGAGTATCTTGCCAAAGCAGCCATGGCTGATATTGTGTCCTGTGTTCGTGAAACTGTCGCTACCCTCGATCTTGCTGAGCTGTTGTACAGAGAAGGTAAAGCCGAAAAGAATGAAAGTAAAATAGAACGTGCTTTTAAATATATCAACGTTGCTTCAGACGATGCTATATTCTACGGTGCCAAACATCGCAAAATACAAATCGCCAATATCCTGCCCCGTATAGAAGAAACCAGACTGAATATTGAGGATAGCAGAAAGCAAAAAGAAAACAGGCTTTACTATTACATTATCGGAGGTCTTTTAATAGTCTTCATTATTCTTCTGATTGTAGTAATCTTCCGACAAAGCCGGAACAGAAAAACCCCCAACTGATCTATATCTTCAGTCAGGAAGCCAATGGTGAATAATTAATTTTCAGAAGCTATACATTTGCTGGTTACTTGTATTTAGCGAAGAGAATACATGAATTATTACCTAGTTCATTAAATATGAGCTAAAAAGTGTTATATTTGCTCCATGGCAAAGAAAAAAACATTAAGGCA
>JAIERY010000063.1 GCA_019746425.1 Cytophagaceae bacterium | reverse complement strand
TACACATTGATCTTCGTTCAGACGAAGAGGTGAAAAGACTTCCGGGTAAGGAACTGGTGAATCAAAGTGATCCCCTGGTGATTGAAATCTGGAACAACGTTTTCATACAATACAATCGCCTTGCCAACGGATCACTGGAAAGTCTTCCCGCAAAACATGTGGACACGGGAATGGGATTTGAAAGATTGTGTATGGCTATCCAGAAAAAAACATCTAATTATGATACCGATGTTTTTCAGCCAACCATCCAATACATTGCAAAGCAGTCCGGTAAGAAGTATGGAATGTCCAGAGATACAGATATTGCAATCCGTGTGCTGGCAGATCATATTCGCGCTATCTCTTTCACCATTGCAGACGGGCAATTACCTTCCAATACCGGCGCGGGATATGTGATCAGAAGGATTTTAAGAAGGGCAGTAAGATATCAATATACCTTTCTCGATTTTAAAGAGCCATTCCTCAATAAGCTTGTCCCTATTATTTCAGATCAATTTGCAGAAGTGTTTCCTGAATTGAAAGCTCAGCAGGATTTCGTACAGAAAGTGATTCTGGAAGAAGAAAATTCTTTTTTGAGAACCCTTGATGTTGGTTTGAAAAAATTAGAGCAGATCAGAACTGAGTTAAAAGGTAATACAAATACTATTAACGGAAAAGTAGTATTCGAACTGTATGATACTTTTGGTTTTCCTCTTGACCTTACAGCCTTGATCGCTTCGGAATATGGATTGAAAATTGATGAGGATGCTTTTAATAAAGAGATGGCTATTCAGAAAGAGCGTTCAAGGAAAGCAACAGAAACGGAAGCAGGAGACTGGAAAATTGTGAAAGACCAGGAGGATATAGAATTTGTCGGATACGAATCTTTAACCTCTAAATCAAGAATAGTAAAGTATAGAAATGTAAAGGCTAAAGGGAAAGATCAGTTTCAGATTGTATTGGACGCTACCCCTTTTTATGCAGAGAGTGGCGGACAGGTAGGAGATACCGGTTATTTGCAAAGCGGAAAAGATAAAATCCAGGTGCTGGATACTAAAAAAGAAAATAACCTGATCATTCACTTCACAGACAAATTGCCTTCTGATGTAGGAGTAGAGTTTGATGCAATTGTAAACGAAAAGCAAAGAAGATTAACCGAGAACAATCACAGCGCTACGCATTTGCTGCATGCTGCTTTGAAGAAAGTGCTAGGCTCACATGTGAATCAGAAAGGTTCATTTGTAAATGACAAAGTGCTTCGTTTTGACTTTTCGCATATCTCCAAAATGTCTGAAGAAGAAATTGCAGAAGTAGAAAGAATTGTCAATGAAAAAATAAGAGAAGATATTCACCTGGATGAAAAGAGAAATGTGCCGATTGAAGAAGCAAAGAAGCTTGGAGCAATGGCCTTGTTCGGAGAGAAGTATGGGGATTTTGTAAGGGTAATTACTTTTGACAGCAAATATTCTATCGAATTGTGCGGGGGGACACACGTGCCTTCAACAGGTAAGATAGGGTACTTTAAAATTCTTTCTGAAAGCAGTGTAGCGGCAGGTGTAAGAAGAATAGAAGCAGTCACCGCAGAAGAAGCAGAGAAATATGTGAACGGCCAGGTGAAAGTGCTTGAGAAGATAAAAGAAATTCTTAAAAACCCTGCCGATCTTGTAAAGGCAGTCGAGGGATTGCTGGAAGAAAAGACAAAGCTTCAAAAACTGATAGAAGAATTCCAGAACCAGCAGGCACAGGAGTTAAAGAAAGCTTTGCAGACAAAAGCAGAGAATGTTGACGGTATAAACTACATTATTGAGAAAGTAGAGATAGCTTCAGGCGATGCTATGAAAAATATTGCTTTCCAGCTGAAAGAGAAAATTGAAAATCTCTTCCTGATAGTTGCGGCAAATATTGATAGTAAACCTCAGATCACGGTGATGATATCTGAAAACCTGGTAAAAGAAAAAGGATTTAATGCTACCAATATTGTAAGAGATCTGGCGAAAGAAATTCAGGGCGGCGGCGGCGGACAGCCTTTCTATGCTACCGCAGGAGGAAAAGATTTATCAGGCCTTGACAAAGTGGTTAAGAAAGCAAAAGAATTAAAGAATATTAAAGTTTAAATAAAAAACGTTATTACGAGCGGAGCGAAGCAATCTGTCAGCTATTAGCAACGAGATTGCTTCGTCGTTCCTCCCTCGCAATGACGGGAAAGTCATATGGATCCTAAAATCAGAGAAAAATATCAGCCGGTAATCGGTCTGGAAGTTCACGCGCAGCTGCTGACAAAAAGTAAAATTTTTGCCTCAGACAGCACAGAGTTTGGAAATCTTCCCAATACAAATATCAGCGTAATCACGCTGGCTCATCCTGGTATACTTCCGAAGCTGAACAAGCAGGCGGTAGAGTATACCATTAAAATGGGATTGGCCTGCAATTGCAGTATCAACCGATATAATTTCTTCGACAGAAAAAATTATTTCTATCCTGATTTACCAAAAGGATATCAGACCACACAGGATAGAGCTCCTATATGTAAAGGCGGCTTTGTCATGATCAAAACAAAAGAAGGTGAGAAGAAAATAACGCTCAACAGAATTCATATGGAAGAGGATGCAGGGAAAAACCTGCACCTTGCCGGAGAAACAGATACGCTGGTAGATTACAATAGGGCAGGAGTTCCTCTTATAGAAATTGTGACCGAGCCGGATCTTCGTTCTTCTGATGAAGCTTTTGTGCTCATGACGGAGATCAGAAAGCTGGTAAGATACCTGGAGGTTTGTGATGGAAACATGGAAGAAGGTTCTTTAAGATGTGATGCGAATATTTCCATTATGCTGAAGGGAAGCAAGACTTATGGTAAGAAAGTGGAGGTGAAAAATATGAATTCCATGCGTAATGTGCAGAGGGCAATTGAATTTGAAATTGAAAGACAAATCACTGAATTGGAAAAAGGGAATACCGTTGTTTCCGAAACAAGACAGTTTGATGCAACTACAGGAGAAACTTATGGAATGAGAACTAAGGAAGAGCTGAATGACTACCGTTATTTCCCTGAACCGGATCTTCAGCCTTTGCAAATCAGCGAAGAATATCTTGAGAAGATCAAAGCTTCTATGCCTGCGCTTCCTCATGAACTCTATAATAAATTTGTAAAAGAATATAAGCTGCCTGAATATGATGCAGGTGTATTGTCAGATACCAAAGAGATTGCTTTGTATTTTAATGAACTATGTCAGAAAACAAAAAATTACAAAGCAGCTTCCAATTGGGTAATGGGACCTGTGAAGTCATATCTTAATGAACTTACCCTGCATATGGATAAGTTTCCTGTGTCCACCCAGCAGATTGCAGATTTAATCGCTTTGATCGATTTAAATAAAATAAGCAATACCTCTGCTACACAGAAAATATTTCCTGAACTGCTGAAAGGAACAAAGAAAACTCCTTCTCAGATTGCAGAAGAATTAAACCTTGTACAAGAGAGT
>JAIERY010000443.1 GCA_019746425.1 Cytophagaceae bacterium | reverse complement strand
TCTGCTCGAGGTACAAAAGATTATACACCTGCGGCATTGGCCGCGCATCATACAAGTCACTGTAATTTCTTATCAGACCAATTCCGGAAACTGAAGTGAGATGATATTCGGCATTGAGATCCCTGGCGAGCACCGGACCAAAAGCATAATAGCTGTTATGATAAGGCTGCCCCCATCCGTCTTCCGAACATTGTGCGGAACCATTTGCGGCTTCAATGCCCGAACCACAGCTGATGGAGTTTCCTATGAATTGTATTTTCCTTACAGGCTTCGGATCAGGAGTTAAAATTTCTCCCCCAAATTTAAATCCAAAAAATTCGCAGGTACCTATCCCTGATTCTGTTCTTTTTATAAAAGTGACAGTATGGGTTCCATAAGCAATACCTGCAGCGGCAAGATAGGAAGTAACGGCAGCCACAGGGGTTATCTTCACAATAATAGTATCATCAATAATCACGTTGTAATAATTCCGGTTGCCCCACAACAGCTGATCCTGGAATAAAACCGTGCAGGAATTGCCTTTGAATTTTGCCTTGATATAAACACCGGGAGCGGAAAACTTAGGACGTTTGGGATTGGCAAAACTTATTCTTCCTGAATACTGAATATTAACATCATCTGCTTCATAAGTTCTTTCTGTAGTATCAACAGGCGCGGTATCATCGGGCGGCGCTACACTCTCCTTCTTCTTACAATACAGCATTGAAAAATGAATGAGTAAAATAAGCGGAAGTATAAAGAGGGACTTTCTCATTTTATATAAGATTGGAATAATTACTTAACATACATAATTACCTGGAAGAAACCAGGAAGCTGCCCGCTTCCTGATCTCAAGTGCAATTTATTCCAGGTACTTTGACAATAACACATTTGATTTATTCTTTAATTAATTTTATTATTATTGCTTCGCTTCCATCGCTCACTTCCGTAAAATAAATTCCAGGATATAAATTTTCCCCAAAAGAGATTTTACCCTGCGAAGAAAATTTTTCCTCCACCACTTGGCCCATTACATTGATAATTTTAATATAAAGATCTTCTTCTGTTCCTGAGATCTGCAAATCAAACATACCGGAGGAAGGATTGGGAAAAACAGTAATCATGAAGCTTTCCTTTTTCCCAAGTCCATTAAGCGTAATAGAAATAATATCGCTTACTGAAACACTTCCATCAATATCTTCTGATAATATTTTATAATAAACAGTAGTGCTTAAAGGAGACTGATCATCGTCATAAGTATATATATCAGAAGAAGAGTAATTATTTAATGCAGTAATCGAGGCCAGAGTATCCCAGTTGCTGCCTGACGGATCAAGGCTTCTGAGCACATGATGTTTTTTTACATTGGTCTCCGAAACAACATTCCAGTTTAGCGTTACGATATTATTATCCTGAGAAAGAGAAAAACTTAAAAATTTTAAAGGCAGCACACTTTGATCATCACCATAAATTATTCCTCTTCCTGCGGTGGCAAGATATACTCTTCCATACTGGTCAGGGTCACCTGTGATATGATTGATCCAACCAAAATTATGCTGATTGTCATTGATGCGAACCCAGTTGGCGCCTGCATCAATTGATCTGTAAAACCCCAGCACTCCTCCAATCGTTCCCTGAATATAAATGGCAGGATAAGTCTGCGCGGGAGCTGCTTTCCCAAATCCAACGAGATAGGCCGCCTGCACATTGGTAAGCTTTGTAAAGTTTGCTCCCGAGTTGGTAGATCTATACAAGCCTCCTCCACCTGCAGGATTTGTCAGCCAAAGATGTCCTTCATTTCCAAATACTGCTACAAGATTTGCATCGCCCAATTGCCAACCAGGGACAGTAGGTAAACCCGTTGCGCCGGCTGTAAAAGTTGCGCCTCCGTTGGAGCTTACATACACCTGCCCTGTCTGCGCATCATAAGCATAAAATTTATTGGCGTTCACTCTGTCAGCAACAGGCTCCAGACCAGCGGGCAATCCGGTGGAAGCCGTCCAACTGGTTCCGTTATTGACAGAGTAAAACATTCCTGCACCTCCGGGATTCCATAAAATTCTTCCGCCATCCGCCGCCGCTGCAACAAAACCAGCCGCATTTGCGCCTGCAGGCGAAGCGGCAAAAGCAGTCCAGGTATTTCCTCCATTGGTAGAATAAGCTCCGTACTTTGGTGTGCCGTTATCCGTAGTGCGCACCATATAAGAAGGGAGCAGCTCTGCAAAATCAATGCTTCTGTTTGTTCCATAATTAGGAGCAAGTCTTCCGGCTGGCGGTGACACAGTGATATCATCATGCTTGAAGCCATCAATGTCGCCGATCGCACTCACCAGTTGGGTAGTTCCAGGAGGCGAAATAAGATCCAGGGGAACTGTTTCTTCAAGCCCTTTATTTCTGAAAACCCAGTTGACTGCATTGTTTGCATCGGCTGCATTTATATTAGTACTATTCCATACTCCATAGCCCGTTACAAACCAGGCGCTGTTCGCATTGAAAGGGTCTATATCGAGATCACCAAGCCAATGAGGATTTGAATTGGAAGAATAAGGAGCCGGTGAATAATCCCATATTGCATTGACACTTGCACCAGTCGCAGTATTGAGCAGGCCCTTCCATGATGATCCGCCGTTTATGCTTCTGTATATTTCATCATTGGGCCACCACCTGTCTATCGTACTCACCATTACAATATTTGGATTAGTAGGATCTACAGTCAGGCCTGCATATCCTCCTTGTCCGGCTATCGGATTAATATTTGTCCATACGCCCGTACCTGTATTCATTTTCCATACGGCCCCTGCAGTTATGCCATTCGGCCCAGGGCCATCGGAATAAGTAATATACATCATCCCATTTGAAGCAATGATGGCATGATGAGGCATAAGGGTGTTGTTTGGTTGGCCGGCAACAGCAGTCCAGTTATTTCCGCCATCTGTACTTTTGTAAAGATTAATTCCTGTCTGTAATACACCCACATATATAATAGGTGTTGCATTTCCCAGAGTCGTGCTGCTTTTATCAAAGAGCACAAATGAAATTCCTCCTGAACCAATCGGACTGGTGTTGACAGGAAAGGTATTTACTTTAGTCCAGTTCACTCCAGAGTTAGTGCTTTTCCATAAACCATCAGTACTTGATCCAAGAAAAAGTATGGATCCCAAATTCGGATCTACCTGCAGGCGTTCTCCGGTTGAGCGACCATTCTCATTGCCCCCGAGTTTTATGGATAAAGCATAGGTCGTCCAGGTATTGCCTTTATCCGAAGAAGCAAGAATAGCTCCGGTGCCTGCCCATGACTGAGTATAAAGTCCGGTAGCAAGATATACATTGTTGGCATTGTTAGGATCGGCAGCGATACTCAATACTCCTGTATAATTGGATTCATTTCTTCCAAGAAAATCTGTGAGCGGGATCCACTCGTTACCTGCAGCATTCCAGCGATAAGCT
>JAIERY010000123.1 GCA_019746425.1 Cytophagaceae bacterium | reverse complement strand
TTGCATTGATCGGACAGCCTTATATGGGCGTAGGAAGAAATCTGGCTTATACCAAAGAACTTTTTGTGAAAAATAAGGGATATAATAAATTTTCTAATACGACCGGAGGGGATGACGATTTGCTGATCGGACAGATAGCAAATCGGAATAATACAATTGTGAGACTTAGTAAAGCTACCCAGACCAGCAGCATTCCCAAAGAATCAATGGAAGCATTTTTCAGACAAAAACTCCGGCATTTAGGAGTGGGAAAAGCTTATAATTTCAGAAATAAGCTAAAAAGCGGTGTATTGCCGCTATCCCAGATGCTCTTTTGGTTTTCATTCATTTTACTGCTTTCCGGAGGGGCTTATCTTTCTGTTATTCTGGGCATATTTATTTTGAGAACTTTGGTTTTAATTGTTATTTTTGCATTAATTTCCAGAAAATTAGGCGAAAAAATTGAATGCTTGTGGTTGCTCGTATTAGATTTATCCTATTTGATATATTATCTGATCACGGGGATTTCAACTGTTATTTCAAAAAAGACTAAATGGACGTAAATAAAGAGTTTTCCGAAAAGGCCAAGAAGGATTTTATACTGATTGAACTTGCCAAGGAAAAAGGTGATGAAAAGGCTTATGCAGAATTGATGCAGCGGTACAGGAAGCCTGTATATCACATGATCCTGAAGATGGTAAGAAATGTAGACGACGCCGAGGATCTAACCATTGAAGCTTTTGCCAAAGCTTTTAAAAATCTAAAAAAATTCAACCCTGAATTTACTTTCAGCACCTGGCTTTTCAGAATCGCAACCAACAACTGTATAGACTTCATCAGAAAAAAGAAGCTCGATACCATGAGCATCAGCAACACTTTCAAAGATGACCAGGGTGAAAGCGTAGATATTGACATCAAGGATATTAACCTCAATCCGCAGGAAGAAGCCATCAAAAGCGAAAAGGTGGAAATCATTCAAACCATCGTCACGAAACTTCCGGCAAAATACCAGGTGCTTGTTAAGCTTCGCTACTTCGAAGAATTATCTTACGAAGAAATTGCGGCTGAACTGGGCGCTCCACTTGGCACTGTAAAAGCACAGTTACACAGAGCAAGAGAACTTCTCTTTGATCTTATCAAAAACAGAAAAGACTCAATATAAGTGACGAAGTACGAGCGACGAGTTACGAATACACTCGTCGTTCGTCACTCGTAATTCGTAACTTCAATGGACTCCTCAATACTTTCAAAATATTTTCCGAATCTATCCCCACAGCAAACTGAGCGTTTTAACAAACTTGGTGGTTTATATGCTGAATGGAATGAAAAGATCAACCTTGTTTCCAGGAAAGATATAGAGCAGCTTTATGAAAGACATATTCTGCATTCATTAGGCATTGCAAAAGTCACAGCCTTTAAAGCGCAAACTTCAATACTCGATGTCGGCACAGGAGGAGGTTTTCCCGGCATTCCTCTGGCCATTCTTTTTCCTGAAGTAAAATTTCATCTTATCGACTCCATCGGAAAAAAAATCCTGGTCGTAAAGGACATTGCTGAAAGACTGGAATTGCAAAATGTCAAGGCCGAGCAGATACGCGCCGAGCAGGTACAGGACCAGTATGATTTTGTCGTAAGCCGGGCGGTGACAAGATTGAAACCGTTTTACGAATGGGTACATGATAAATTTCTTAAAGGAGGATTTAACGAACTGGATAATGGAATACTTTATCTCAAAGGCGGCGAACTGGAGGAAGAAATAAAAGAATTAAATAAAAAAGCTACCGTTTATAACCTCAGCGACTATTTTGAGGAAGAGTTTTTTGAGACGAAGAAAGTGGTGCATATACCAGTAAAAAAATAGTAAGTCGTGGAATATTTTCTCAGTCTATTTTCAAAAGTCCTCAAAAGCATGGGGTATCTTTTTATTATTCAAGCCTGTATTGGTTTATTGCTTTTCTTTTTAATGTTTTTTATTAAAGATGAATATAAACCTGAATTTTTATTCCTTCTAATTGGTATCCCTTTAGGAATAGGCGTATTACGATTAAGAAAATCATTTCTAAGAAAATATAAAGAAACTGAAGGAAAAGATTTATCTTAATTAGCAAGCAGATAATTTAAAGTGAAGCAAAACGATCCTAACAGAAATATCGTCCACATGGATCTGGATTCATTCTATATCTCTGTGGAACTTCTGGAGAAACCTGAGCTAAGGGGAAAACCCTTAATTGTAGGTGGATCTAGTGACAGAGGCGTGGTCGCTTCATGCAGCTATGAAGCGAGAAAGTTTGGAGTACATTCTGCAATGTCCAGTAAAATTGCCAAAAGACTTTGCCCTCAGGCCATATGGCTAAAGGGAGATATGGAAAAATACAGCAAGTACTCCAATATCGTTACAGAGATCATTGAAGCCAAAGCGCCTCTCTTTGAAAAATCTTCGGTGGATGAATTTTATTTAGATGTCTCCGGCATGGATAAATTCTTTGGTTGCTTTAAGTGGACCAATGAACTTAAGCAACATATTATGAAAGAAACCGGCCTTCCGATTTCTTTCGCACTTTCCGCCAATAAAACTGTTTCAAAAATTGCTACCGATGAAGTAAAACCCAATGGACAAATTCATATACCATTCGGAACAGAAAAAGCCTTCCTCGCTCCCATGCCTGTAAGGAAAATTCCTATGGTAGGACCAAAAACGGCAGAACATCTGAATAGTCTTGGAATAATGGAAGTAGGAACGCTGGCACAAATGTCCATAGAAAAAATAAAATCATTATTCGGAGAAAATGGCATCACTCTATGGGAAAGAGCGAATGGAATTGACGACAGCCCGGTAGAACCTTATTCGGAGAGAAAATCCATCTCCAATGAAACAACATTCGAAGCAGATTCCGCCGATGTAAAAATGCTCCACTCCACCATCATCAAAATGGTAGAAGGCCTTGCATTTTCTTTAAGAAAAGAAAATCTTTTAACAGGATGTGTAGCGATCAAAATAAAATATTCTGATTTTGAAGTACACACTAAACAGATAAGTATTCCTTATACTTCCAATGATGAAGTATTAATTGCCAAAGCGAAAGAATGCTTTGAAAAACTTTATGAGAAAAGAAGAATGATAAGACTGATCGGAGTGCGCTTCACTAACCTTGTTCATGGCAACTACCAGATCTCTCTTTTCGATGATACGGTGAAAAAAATAAATTTCTATGAAGCACTGGATAAGGTGAGAATGAAATACGGTGATGATATAGCAGGCAGAGCGGTTTAACGAATTGACAGTTGACAGTCTATAATTTACAAATAACATAATTATTGTTAACTGTTAATTGCCAACTGCCAATTATTTCTATTCTAATTCTACTTTAACACATTTAATGTTTTGATAATCAATAATAGTATAATATTTTTGTGTTATCAAAACAAGA
>JAIERY010000219.1 GCA_019746425.1 Cytophagaceae bacterium | reverse complement strand
TCAAGCACCGGATAATCTTGTCTCACTGGGTTTGATATAGCCCAGCATCGTTTTCAAATATCCATCGTCTTTCATTTCCTGTGCATTCTTGCCTGAATCATCGTTTCCAAAGAAATGCTTGAATACCTTTCTTAATGATCCGCTAAGAACCAAGCCTACGGCTGCGGCAATTAAAGGAACATTCTTTTTTACTATTCCAAGTACGGCAACTGGAACGGCTGCTGTTACCGAATACTCTTTTATCACTGTACCAATCAAAGCTCCTGCACCTGCTCCTGCAATTCCAATAGCTACTTCTTTAGCAATAACAGAAGAATCAGAATCGGCTTCTTTGTTTGATTCATTTTCTGTTGGCCTTGGTTTTCTCTTTCTTCTCCTGCTTGCTGAACTGCTTTCATTCTTGCCATTTCTATCCTTTAGATAGTTGATAAGAAGATATGTTCCGCCTCCGATAAGAAGTGCCGCCAGAAGTGCGGTTCCCGGATTTTCGCTAATCCAGTTTTTTGCTTTATCAAATAATCCTGGCTCTTTATCAGGAGAGGGATTAATATTTCCCATGCTCTCTGTCTGATATGTTTTAGAAGAGGTATAGGGATTTACATATTCTCTTTGTTCTTCCTGTATTTCCTTTGAAAATGATTCTTTTCCGAATCCGGGAATACCCATATCATAAAGAACGGATTTGCTTAGGTTCATATCCTTCTTAGGTGCATGAGGCAAAAGATCCTCTTCAAAGGAAGCTAAAGCCTCCATATCTACATTGTTTTCTTTCCACATTATCATACGCTTTCTTTTTATTGTATTACTTTATGATGAAATGCTTTTCTGCAATCGCAACGCCTGTAAGCATGTTGCTTGCCTGCTTTTGAAAAAGGTACAAGCTTTCCTGATTTACGGTAGTTGTTTAAAGTAATCCTGCTTACCTTAAACTCTTCGCAAACCTGCTGGGTGGTAAGCAAAGTTTCGTCTGGCTTTTCAAGGTCAAGCCTTAGAATTTTTTGAACGGATTTTTCTGTAGCTCTCTCAATCAACGCCTCCAGATCCTCAATGGTGATGGGTGAAAATAGAATCTTCTCCTGCATAGCTTTCTCGTTTGTGGTTTAATTTGTTTCGGATAGTTTATTCGGATTATTTTTCAGACTTTAAGTGAACGGTTTCATTAGGTTTATGATTTTGGTTTTTGATGACTATGTATTTATCTATTATACAATGTTTATAATATATTATATTAAATTATAAACATTGTATTCAAAAAATATATTATTCTTTAAAACTTGATTTCATTATCCGGTTAATCAATTCTATACTCTCGTTAATTTTTTTATCGTTTTTCTTATAGATAAGCTTTAGTTTTGACCTGTAATCATCTATTGCGGATTGATCCATCCATTCTATGATGGTTGGAAAAGTATATTGATAAAAAGAGGATTGGTAAAGTCTCATAAATACTAAATAGGTTTCAAGCTCATGATGGAGGCTTTTAGAGGCGAGGTTTTCAAAATCCTCATACAGCTTACCAGCCATATTAAAAAGGGTATCAAAGCTTACTTTGTCATTATTAGGATTCAGGGCAATGGAATACTCAAAGGGTTCCAACCTTTGAAGCAGGCTATAGAGCCTTGATTTCATGTATTTTTCAAACAGATAATCTATTCCAAGGCAATACTTGTCATACTTTTCTCCGATACCTTTTATATCAAATTTTTCGCCATGAATAGAGAGTTCATGCAGGATAGTTTTGGTAATGATTCGTTCTTCAAAAGCCAGCAAGCCAGGATAGCTTGTTTTTTCAATGCTTTTTAAGTCTTTATAGTACTTGCCGTAATGACTTCTAAGCATGGTGCTTTTCCGGTTATAGGTAAGAAGCATATAAAGAGGATAAGTAAGGACATTGCCTTCTTTTACTGGTTTAACAGCCTCATTTAAAAAGAATTTTACCGTGATTTTCTTTAATTTGTTCATTCAGCGCAGTTTCGTCCCTATATTTATAATTATACCCCAAAAATTATAAACACACAAGGGGGGACTACCAAATTTTTTTATTTTTTTTCGTTAAATAAAGGCAAAGAGCAAAAAGCCTGCAATTAAGGGATGGAAGATTCAGAAAGTCTGCCAAGGTATTTTAAGGAGATCAGAAAAATTAAACCTCTGAGTTCTGAAGAGGAACTATTGCTGATAGAAAAGATAAGAAGCGGGGATAATATCTCTAAGGAGAGGTTAATTAAGGCTAACCTGCGTTTTGTAGTTGCACAGGCAAGAAAATACAACGGAAAAGGATTGGATATAGCAGACCTGATTAATGAAGGGAATCTGGGGCTTCTATATTCAATAAGGAAATATAATAAGGATAAGAAGGTACGCTTTCTTACCTATGCGGGCTTCTGGATTCGTAAATTCATTCGGAAGGCTATCTATGCCAAAGGCAGAACAATTCATCTCCCGCATAATAAAAATGAACTCCTTCAAAAATTAGAACTTGCTGAGAGAACATTGGAAGACAGGTTAGGAAGAATTCCATACCCGGAAGAACTTGCTGTGTTCTTAGACATCCCCGAAGAAGATATACTAGACCTGCTTAAATTTAAACTTTCGGAAACTCCTGTATCTTTAGATTCATCTTTCACAAGCAAGGATAAAGAGGAGCTGCCTTTACTGGAGGTATTGGCTGATCTTGAATCTAAGAGTGGTGAAGAACTTCTTATAGAAAAGGATCGAAAAGAAACCTTTGAAAAGCTATTGACCCAACTAACCGAAAAGCAGGGAATAGTTATCAGGCTGTATTTCGGATTTGAAGGGGAATCTTTAAATCTGGAAGAGATTTCAGACAGGTTAAATATCTCCGCAGAAAGGGCAAGGCAGTTAAGAGATGCGGGGTTAAAAAAGCTCGGGTCATTGCTAAGGCCATAAGGAAAAAATCTTCCTCTTTTTACTGAAGTTATACAAGGAAATGGAATATCTTTACGGCAGAATTAATCCCAAAAGCCTTTATACAGGAGCTATACAGCCCGTGGAAAAATATTTTGCTATTGGTCTTTTTTTTGACTGTATAAAAGGCTAAAAATGAGTATAATTGGCTTAAAGTCAGCTATATACAAATGTATAAATTCAGAATTCTCAATTTGAGATTTATTGTACTTAGTATATCTCTTAATGCACAAAGAGAGATAATTATTGTAGTCAGTCTTTGCTGGCCGTCAATTACATCATACTGACCGTCTTTTGTTTTAACTATAATTGCAGATCCGATAAAATAACTTGTTTGTTCATCTGAATTTGGATTAAATTCTTCATTAATATCCTGCAAGAATCTTAATACATGATTATTGTCATCCGAGATAAACAGTTTTAAATAAATCGATTCCTTTAAAAGTACAAAGGCGGATTTTACATTTTGTA
>JAIERY010000089.1 GCA_019746425.1 Cytophagaceae bacterium | reverse complement strand
TAACAAAATATTAACGAGCTTATCCGCAAATATTTAAGACGTTTAGTATAGATCAAAAAAAGCCTCTATCGGAAACAGAGGTTTTTTGATTCAGGCAAATTTCAAATTCCTTTCAGTCATGAAGAACCAGAACCGGAATTCCGGAATGAAATGTAACTTCCTTCGTAACGCTTTTGGAGAAAAGTCGTTGTGCAAAATTTCTTTTATGGGAGGATATTATTATGAGATTTGCGTTTTTTTCTTCCGCGAATAAATTTATACCCTGAGCTACGTTTTCATTGGAAAGCATATAGTAATCCATGCCTCTCTTCTTTTTATTTTTATAGACCATGCCCAGCCCCCTTTCAGTAAGGTATTCTACATCTTCGCTTTCAGGGGATTCCCTTTCAATAGTGAGAAAAGTTACGTGCGCATCATATGCTTTTGCCAGTTTGCGCGTATGCTCCATGTTTTTTTCTATTCCCGAAGCGGACAGATCAGAAGCATAAATTATTTTTTTAATTTCATCGAATTTATAATGTTCCGGCACTACCAGAACCGGACAGGAAGATTTTACTGCAAGATCAGCTGATAACGTGCCGAATAGAGTGCGGATCCCTTCCGCGCCTTTGGTTCCGGTAATGATCATATCTATGTTATGTTCATTTACCAGATCAAGGATTTTGTCTTCAGCAAAACCTGTTTTGACAATGAACATATAATTTATACCATGGAAATTTTTTGATGCCATATCCCGGCATATTTTTTCCAATTTTGCTCTTGATGTATCATGATCCGGTTTATCAAGATCCAAAGGGGAGTTAACTGTTAAAACAGGGGCGGGATGCATAGCATGAAAAAGAATCAATTCACTTTTAAACTTTTTTGCTATTTCAAAAGCATATTCAAGAGCATTCATGGCTGCTTTGGAAAAATCTATAGGGCATAATATTTTTTTCATAATTATCGTGCTTTGTAAGTTAGAACCGGAGTATTACTCAGATTTACCAGGTCTTCGGAAAGTCCACCCAGCCAATGAGAAATTCCTTTCCCCTGATGGGTCGTCAGGGCAATTATATCCGCGTTGATTTTTTCCGCGTATGCATTAAGTCCGGTGTACTCTGTAAAATCTTCTATCAGGTGGAATTCGTAATTTTTTATTTTATTGGATTTTACAAATTCTTCCATTTTCTTTTGGATCTTAGAATCGTCCGGTTGCTTGTTAAGCAATGGATTGATGCAGACGATGTGAAACTTGAAGTCGAAAATATCCTGTAGTTGTTTAATGTTTTCAATAAAAGCAGTCGAGTCGTCTTCAAAGTTAGAAGCAAGCACAACATTCTTTATTTTGAATTTTTTATCAGACTGCTTTATTGAAAGTACCATGCAATCGGCATGAGTAACAACTTCCTCTGTATTGCTTGTATTGAAAATTCCTTTTAAAAACCCGGTAGTGCCTTCTGTGCCCATTACAATTAAATCTATTTCTTCTTTTGTAATGATTTTGCTAAAGTGATTAAATACATTTCCGATTTTAATTTTTGGAAAGAATCGGATTCCGACATATTTTTTTTCGTTTATAATTTTCTTCATCTTTTTATCAGCCATTTCGATACTTTTCAGTACAAAAATATCTGTTAGACCTTCGTGCTTGAGAACTTCTCCTATAGCGGAGAACTCACCTTCGTATGGCGCTTCAATTACGTGGATTAACTCAATAGAAGCTCCGGTTTTTATCGCTATTTCCGCGGCGATGTCCAATGCCTTATCAGCCAAGACACTGAAATCTGTAGGTACGAGTATTTTTTTCATGATTTTTTTAGATTTAAAAATGAATTAATGGACAATTAATAATGGAGTCTTGATCTTAGTCAAAAGCTCTTTGGTTATACTTGTATGAAATAAGTTCTCATACCAGGTTCTGTTTTGCTTTACCACTGCAAGCAGATCACAGGTATGTTTTGTTATTGCCTGATTAATTCCTTCTGAGATCTCATCGGAAAAGACCGGATAATAAATTATGTTATTATAGCTTACATATTCCTTTATTGCATTAATAAATGTAATAGCGTCATTGTCCTGGTCTTTTATTTCTTTCAATTCGTCGATAGTAGTGGCGAACGGATTTATGTGTGTAACGACTATCTGAGAATTGAAAATCTTGGCTAATGCAGTTAGCTCTTTAATACTATATAGCTCTTGCTTTATATTTTCAACGGCGAAATAAATGTTCTGCAAAGGTTTTAATGGAGTGTCTTCCTGAAGTACGAGGACACTGCATTTTGCCTCTTTAATTACCTCCCAGGAAGTGCTGATAAAGAAATCAACAAAGGAACTTTTGGGTTCGCAACCCATTACGATTAGGTCAATATCCTTTTCTTCAACAGCCTTTAATACTTCTTGAGCGGGTGTGTTCAATTCCGCTAAATATTTGGTCTGAATATATTTTCCTGAATGGTTTTTTTGCAAAGAGATTTTCGCGCAGATTTTTTCTAATTCTTTTTCTATCTCTATTTTTTCCTCAGTATAAAATTGCTGCGCCATAGAAGGAGATGCGTTGATATCCAATGAGGGCACATAAAAGGCATTCACTACAAAGATTTTCGCATCTGCTTTTTTCGCGATTTCAATCGCGGCATTTAAAGCTGTTTCTGAATGCTCAGAAAAATCGGTTGGGAATAGTATGTTTTTCATAAAACCTTTATTTAATAACTCAAAATTGGAGTAAATAAATCAAGGTTTTATTGATGGGGGATAATAGGAAAATTGATCCTAATCAGTTTTATGTATTTGTATAATTATTCTTCAAAACGGAAATGATAGTTATGTAATCACGATTCTCATAATCACCATCAAGACAATAATGGACGAGATGAGTAAATAAGGGAATGCGTAAAAGAAAATGGATAATTACTATTATTCCGATTATGTCATGAGGGCATCATGGATTTCAGGAAGTGGTTTACATAACTATAATCTTACTATTCTTATTTCTATTACCCTTGGAAGGATTCAACACTTGCCTAATTTTCAACTGAGCGCATAGAATGATCAGATGTTCTTTTTGCTCTTTCAGCTGTTGCTTTTTATTGCGAATGATCTTTTTTGAAAGTTTATGAAATGAATTAATGACATTAAACACAGGAATAAATTTCTTCTGGGAGGCTGGTAATGTTTATTGACATAATGTGCTTGGACATGAACTGGAATGAAATTAGATTGGGATCCATCTTAAGCTTTAGAGCTATTTGCAGGTGATTTTCAAAGCTCACCTGGTAAATGTCAATAATTATCATAGATGAAAAGTTGCAGATAATAATGGGTGCAATATTAATTATTAATAGGAGCATAAAATAGTATACTTTTATATTCTATGCGGCGTACCTGACGTGCTTTTCATGGAAATACTTT
>JAIERY010000394.1 GCA_019746425.1 Cytophagaceae bacterium | reverse complement strand
TGAGCTGAACGCAGAAAAATCCGGTATATTAAAAATAAAAGCCAAAGAAGGCGATGTGGTAAAGATCGGCGGTGTGGTTTGCGAGATCGAAGCCAATGGCGCTGCCAAAACCGAAAGCAAGGAATCTAAAAAAGAAGAATCTAAAAAAGAAAGTTCAGGAAAAGCTACCGTGGTAGAAATGAAGATCCCTCCGGTAGGCGAATCCATCACTGAAGTGACTATTGCAAGATGGCAGAAGAAGACAGGAGATGTGGTTTCTTTTGAAGAAGTATTGTGTGAGATCGAATCTGATAAAGCAACATTTGAATTGAATGCAGAAGCTGGCGGAACGCTGGAGATACTTGTAAAAGAAGGTACTACTATCTCTATCGGAACTCCAATTTGTAAAATTACTACGACTGGTGATGTACCTGTGAAAAAAACTGCTTCTGTTACAGACAACTCTTCCAAAACTTCTGATAAGAATTATGCAGAAGGACATACTTCTCCTGCCGCTAATAAAATTCTTGCAGAAAAAGGAATCAAAACCGAAGAAGTGAAAGGCACAGGAAAAGATGGAAGAATTACTAAAGAAGATGCCATGAATGCTAATAAGAAGTCGGAAACCGTAAGTCAGAAAGCAGAGAATACTGCACCGGTTTCATTGGGTGGAAGAAATCAAAGACGTCAGAAGATGACGAGTCTTAGAAAGACTGTTTCCAGAAGGCTGGTAGCGGTGAAGAATGAAACGGCTATGCTTACTACTTTCAACGAAGTAGATATGAAACCTATCATGGATCTGAGAGCGAAATATAAAGATCAGTTCAAAGAAAAATTCCAGGTAGGTCTTGGCTTTATGTCTTTCTTTACCAAAGCATGCTGCCTTGCCTTGCAAGAATACCCTGCAGTAAACGCGATGATTGATGGAGACGAAATTGTGTACAATGATTTCTGCGATGTATCTATTGCCGTGTCTGCTCCGAAAGGATTGGTAGTTCCGGTGATCAGAAATGCAGAGGCTATGTCTTTTGATCAGATCGAAAAAGAAATAGTAAGACTTGCAACAAGAGCAAGAGATAATAAATTGACGATAGAAGAAATGAGCGGTGGTACCTTCACTATTACTAATGGTGGAATTTTCGGCTCGATGCTTTCTACTCCTATTATCAATGCGCCACAATCTGCCATACTTGGAATGCATAATATAGTAGAGAGACCCATGGCTGTAAACGGACAAGTGGTGATCAAGCCGATCATGTATGTGGCCTTATCTTATGACCATAGAATAATTGATGGAAGAGAGTCTGTAGGATTTTTAGTAAGAGTAAAACAATTGCTTGAAGATCCGTCCAGGCTATTACTTGGAATCTAAGAGAATGAAGAGAATTATTCTTTCCGTTTTATTTTCAGGATTGTTTTTTTCTAATCTGCAGGCGCAGCTATTTTCTGCCAATGCGAAAGATGCTTCTAAAATAAAAGATAGAACTTTAATTGTCGTTCTTCAGGAGGAGTCGCCTGTAATTTTATCCCGGTATAAATCCAAGCCAGAAAAGCTGGAGCAGTATAAAAAAATAATCAGTCTCACGAATGATTATTTTATGTCCGCTTTCAAAAATTACTGGGACCTTTCTTTGAAGGTGGAATTTAAAAAAGCAGCGGAACTTCCTAAGTCAGCAGATTCCTCTTATGTGCTCTTCACATACAAGCTTGACGAGCGTGTGATGGAAGTGAAGCCTTCTTTGCAAGGATATGCCTTGCGGAAAGAAATGCTGAAAAGAAAATTATTCGGAAAGCTGGAATTTACTCTTTCTGAAAAGCTGAAAAAAGAATCTCACTTTTTAATTTTCTTTACTCCGACTTCTTTCCCTTATCAGTCTGATATTATTTCTACCGTTAGCCAGGTCAGGAATTTTCTGAAATTGAAGATGGTAGATCCTGGTTTTAATACCAAAGCTTACGAAGAGATGATCGCCCCTAAGAATGAATCCATCCCGGATAAAATTTTGCTGGTAGATTCGGCGCAATGTGAAAAGGTGCTGGGAAATTATGATTACATCAAAGAAGAATATCCTTATCCTTTTAAGCTCACCGATCAGAAAGAAATTGAAAGAGTGATTGCCGAGAAGGACAATGTATATGTGTATGTGATTATTTTTCCGCATTACGACCTGATCAACAGGGGCGGGTCATTCGAGGGAACGACAGGCGGAGGAATGGATACTTTTACCGAGGAAGTATATTTTTCTCACCTGGTAATTGATCCTTCTACTTTGGAAATTGTAGGGTATGGAAAAAATATTGACCCGGTAGTGAATAGAAGAAGCTGGAAACAGTATTATAAATTTATAGATTCAAATAATTTTAACATAAAAAGTTTATCCAAATGAGCTACGATATTACAGTAATCGGTTCTGGTCCGGGCGGATATGTGGCAGCGATACGCTGCGCACAGTTGGGAATGAAAACAGCGCTTATAGAAAAGTATCCGACATTAGGCGGCACATGTTTAAATGTGGGTTGCATTCCTTCCAAAGCATTGCTTGACTCCAGTGAGCATTATCATAATGCTGCTCATAATTTTAAAACGCATGGAATAAACATCAAAGACCTCCAGGTAGACCTGAAGCAGATGATCAAGAGAAAAGGTGAAGTAGTGAAACAAACCTGCGACGGCATCGTTTACCTGATGAAGAAAAATAAAATCGATGTGCATCAGGGAACTGGTTCTTTTATTGATAAGAACACCATTAAGATTACCGGAGATGACGGCAAATCGAAAGAAATAAAAACGAATAAAGTAATTATAGCAACCGGTTCCAAGCCAACAGCCATTCCTGCAATTCCGATTGACAAGAAAAGAATTATCACTTCTACCGAAGCATTGAATCTTACTGAAGTTCCGAAGCATATGATTGTGATCGGTGGCGGAGTGATCGGCTTAGAGTTAGGATCTGTGTATGCAAGACTTGGTGCTAAAATTACCGTAGTAGAATTTTTAGATACGCTCATTCCTTCTATGGACAGAGCGCTTGGAAAAGAAATTCAGAAGGTATTGAAAGGACTTGGCTTTGAATTTTATTTCAAACATAAAGTTACCGGCGCAACGGTAAAAGGAAAAGATGTATCGGTAACGGCAGAAGACGCAGACGGAAAGAAAGTAGAATTTAAAGGGGACTATTGTTTAATGTCTATAGGAAGAAAACCATATACCGATGGCTTAGCACTTGACAAGGCCGGAGTGAAATTGGATGAGAGAGGAAGAATTGCGGTAAACGATCACCTGGAGACAAACGTGCCGGGGATATTTGCCATAGGTGATGTGGTGAAAGGCGCGATGCTTGCACATAAAGCGGAAGATGAGGGAGAATATGTGGCGGAGTATGTATCCGGACAGA
>JAIERY010000066.1 GCA_019746425.1 Cytophagaceae bacterium | reverse complement strand
AATATCCTTATTGAATGGGAAGAGGAAAATGCCGGTCCGGAAGCGCTTGAAAAAAAAGGAAAGCTTATTCCCGATTCTCTCGTAGAATCCCTCAAAAGAAATAAGATTGCACTAAAGGGACCCATCTCTACTCCGATAGGCAAGGGTTATAAAAGCATCAACATTCAGCTGCGACAACTTTTTGATCTTTATTCTAATGTACGTCCCAGCAAAAATACTCCCGGAATAACCACCCCTTTTGATAACGTAGATCTGATTCTTGTAAGAGAAAATACGGAAGGCTTGTATTCCGGACTCGAAGTATACGATGAACGATTGGGAATTGCAGATTCTATTGCAAGAATTACGAAGCAGGGTTGTGAGAATATTGTGCGTTTTGCTTTTGAGTATGCGAGAAAAAATAAAAGGAAAAAAGTTACACTTGTTCATAAGGCAAATATCCTGAAAATTGCCGGGGCGACTTTTTTAAAAGCGGGAGAAACGGTTTCCAAAGATTATCCGGATATTATTATGGATGACATTATTATTGATAATATGTGCATGCAGCTGGTAACAAAGCCCGAAAAGTTTGACGTAGTCGTTACTACCAATCTTTTTGGGGATATTTTATCAGATCTATGTGCCGGGCTGGTAGGAGGGCTGGGAGTAGCATCTGGTATTAATATTGGGAAAGAAGTTGCTATATTTGAGGCAGTGCATGGATCGGCCCCTGATATTGCAGGAAAAGGAATTGCCAATCCTACGGCCTTGTTAAAGTCAGCGATTCTTATGCTGGATCATATGGGGGAAAGCAAGCAGGCGGCAAGAATTGAAAAAGCCCTCAACCTTACTTTAACAGATAAAGCACAATGTACGGGGGATCTCGGAGGGAAAGCAAATACGATGCAGTTTACAAAAAATGTGATCAGTAACTTAGATAAATAATAAACACTATTTTTTAACTTAAAAATGTTGACTAATATGAATACCTTAATGAAAACATTTTTCCTGATTTGCCTTTTAGGAATTTCTCTGGCAGCATGTAACTCTGGCGGAGAAGAGAAAAAGGCCATTTATGAAAACTTGGAAGATGGCGAAGGACCTGCAGATTCTACGGCCGAGAAGCCTTTGGCTGTTACTCAAATTACTTTCGAAGAGAAAGAACATCACTTCGGTACTATCGATGATGGAATGGTGGTTTCCCATACTTTTAAATTTAAAAATACAGGCAATGCGCCGCTGCTTATATCTGATGCAAGACCAAGTTGCGGGTGCACCGTGCCATCATTTCCGAAAGAACCGATTATGCCTGGCGCAGAAAGCCAGATAGAAGTGAAGTACAACAGCTCAGGAAAAGGGGGAAGAGTAGATTCTAAAACCGTTACGGTAATTGCCAATACGGATCCTGCAGATAATGTGCTGGTAATTAAAGCAGATGTGAAAGCCAAAGGCGCATCTCCAATAAAAAATTAAAATTTAATTATAACATAAAATGACACACTTAATTTTTTTACAACAAGGCAAAAGCGGCGGAGGCCTGGAAATGCTTTTAATGTTTGGCTTGATTATAATCGTATTTTATTTTTTCATGATCAGGCCTCAGCAGAAAAAGGCTAAAGAGCAAAAGACATTCAGAGATAGTATTAAAAAAGGAGACTCTGTAGTTACTATTGGAGGCCTTCATGGTAAGGTAGCCAGTATAGAGTCAGATGACACAGTGCTTATAGAAGTGGCTCCGGGAGTAAGACTGAAGTTTGAAAAAGCATCTGTCTCCATGGAGTCCAGCAAAAAATCTCAGACTGCTGCGAAATAATTTATCCTTTCATCAGGATTATATTGAACTACAAAAGTTTTCATAAGCTTTTGTAGTTTCTTATTTTAAGGGATATGAAATCAAAAGACAGAATTTTTGGAATCAAAGCAGATTGGAAAGCATTGTTTTTTTGTGTGCTTACGGCCAGTACTTTCTGGTTTTTCAATGCCATGAACAGGGATTATACTGATGAGATTTATTATCCTTTTGAAATCAGGTATGATGAATCAAGAGTGATGCCGCTTACAGAAACTCCTGATAAAATAAAAATCAACGTTACAGGTGTCGGATGGAATTTATTAAGAAAGCACCTGGGCTTTAGTAATGATCCTGTCATTTTTCATCCAGGCAATCTTCCTCAGGCCAATTTCGTTTCCTCTTCTCAGCTCTCACCTTTATTTATAAAGCACTTGGGGGATCTCCGGCTCAATTATATACTCAAGGATACTATTTATTTTAAATTTGATTATTTAAAAACCAAAAAAGTAAAGCTCTGGCTTGACAGCCAATCGATAGGGCTGGCTCCTTATTATAAAATTACTTCTCCAATCATTATTAGTCCCGACTCTGCTGTATTCCAGGGCCCTTCGTCTTATGTTAAAAGCATTCCTGATTCTCTGAAAATCACCATTCCCCGTACGGGAATAAAAAATAAATTTGAAGAGCAGGTAAAAATTGCAGAGCATGCTTTTCAGTACGTGAAATTGGCAAATAAACAGGTGAAGATACGATTTGATGTTAGTAAATTTGAACACCAAAGTCAGGTGCTGGAATTAAAACTGTTAAACTTTCCTTCCTCATATCCTGTAAATTTTGATAAAAAAATAATTCTTACTTATCTGATCAAAGAAAACGATAAAAATAAAGTGAATGTCAAAGATTTTGAAGTAGACCTGGATTATAATACATTAGATCAAGCAGATTCCACTATTACACCTAAACTCATAAAAAAGCCTACCTTTGTAAAAGAGCATTACTTTACTCCTTATGCCGTTAAAATCTCAGTCAGGAAATAAACCCATCAAAATCGGGATTACCGGAGGAATAGGTTCTGGGAAAAGCATCATTTCAAAAATATTCAGCATATTAGGCATACCGGTGTATAATGCAGATGACAGAGCCAAATGGATATTGTCCAACAATGCTGAAGTGCGGGCAGGATTAATAAATCTTTTCGGTGATAAGGCTTTTGCAAACGGGAATCTGAACCGCGCATTTATTGCTCAGGAAATATTCGGGAATAAAAGAAAGGTAGAGTTGATGAATGCATTGGTTCATCCTCAGGTGAGAATCGATTTTCAGAATTGGCTTGAAAAAAACAGCGATAGTGCTTATATTATGAAAGAAGCCGCTTTGCTTTATGAAAAGGGAACTAAAAAAGAGCTTTACAAAATGATAACCGTTTTTTGTCCGGAAGAAATAAGGATCAAACGCGTACTGGAAAGAGATACTCACCGGAAAGAAGAAGACGTAAAAAATATTATAAAAAATCAGCTGGATGAAAATGAAAAGCTTCAAAGAGCTGATCATATTATTTACAATGAT
>JAIERY010000056.1 GCA_019746425.1 Cytophagaceae bacterium | reverse complement strand
AGCGCCAAAGATCAATACGCGTGAAGGCGTGATTGTACCTGCAGCTGTCATCATAAGCGGGAAAATTTTTCCCAGAGCATTTGCCCCCAGAAGTACTGCTTTATAACCTGCCAGGTTGGCTTGTGAACTTAATGCATCCATTTTCTGAGCTCTGGAAATTCTCGGTACAGCGTCCATTGCAAAAGCAGATACTTTACGATCAAGACAGGCATTTACCAATTCAGGATTGTTATAGGCATACATGAAAGAAATCAGCACCGAACCTTCTTTCATTAATCTTACTTCATCTGACTGCGGTGCATTTACTTTCAGCACCACGTCTGCATCTTTATATAATTGAGATTTATCACTTATAATAGTAGCGCCTGCTTTCTGATAAAGATCATCATTGAAATAAGAATTAGCACCTGCTCCGGTTTCAATCTGACATTGGAATCCGGCTTTAATTAAAGATTTAACTACCTCAGGAGTTAAGGCAACTCTTTTTTCAAATTGTTTGGTTTCTTTTGGAACTGAGATTTTCAATTTTTTAAAATTTAAGGTTGTAAAGTTTAAAGATTGCAAGGTTAAATTCTAACTTTAAAACCTTACAGCTTTGAAACAAATTTAATACTATTTATCCGATTTTCAAGATTGCCTATTTGAAGGCCCAGTCATGCTTTTGAAGATTTTCAATGCATGCTTTTAACAACCGGATACAGTTACCTACATCTTCTTTGTGTACTGTTTCTATTACCTGGTGGATGTGGCGAGTTGGAATGGAAACTGCGCCCGCAATAGATCCCATAAGACTCATTCTTTGTAAAGGAGCAGTATCTGTCCCTCCTGCAATCAATATCTCCGGCTGCCACTTTATATTATTTTCAATAGCTACCTTTTTCATATACTGAACCATGCGGTAATCTGCGATAGCAGATGAGTCCATGATTTTTATGGCAGCACCTTTTCCTAATTCAGTGACTTTTTCCTGCGCTCTTGCAATAGGTACATCATACGCAATAGTAGTATCCAGGGCAAAAGCAAAATCAGGGTTAATGTGATGTGCTGCAACAGAGGCTCCGCGCAAACCCACTTCTTCCTGCACAGTGAAAACTCCGTATACATCGTGAGGAAAATCTTCCAGAAGCTTTAATGTTTCTATTAAAATAAATACCGAGATTCTATTATCAAGGGATTTGCAATTCACACAGTTTCCCATTTCAATTAAAGATCTCTCCCTTGTGATAGGGTCACCAATATTTACATACTTCTCTACCTCTTCTTTATTCATTCCCAGATCAATAAAAAAATCTTCGATCTTAGGAGCTTTTGTTTTTTCTTCGGGACTCATGAAGTGCACCGGCTTACTTCCCATTACGCCGATCAGGTCTTTTCTTCCGTGCACAATTACTCTCTGATTGGTAAGTGTTTTAGGATCAAAACCACCTAAAGGAGTAAAGTATACAAAGCCATTCTCATTAATATAGGTCACGATAAATCCAATCTCATCCATATGGGCAGCGATCATTACTTTTTTCTTTTCGCTGTCACTCAGTACACCTTTTTTCAGGGTAATTACATTTCCCATATTATCGACTTTAATATCATCGACATAGGGCTTCACTGTATTAATCACCAGTTCTCTTATTTTTTGTTCAAAACCAGGAGCACCGGGGGTTTCGCAGATTTTAGATAATAATTGGATATTTAGTTCCATATGACAAGTGACAAACGACAAGTGACGAGCGACGAGTAATTTATTCGCCATTCGTCACTTGTATATCGTCGTTTAAAATTATTCTACTACACTTAACTTTAACATATTAGCATGCTGCTTACCTGTGGCCGGCATACTTGCTGTCGTGACGTACATATCACCTTTTTTCAAAAGTCCTTCTTTCACCAATATATCTTTGATATCCTCTATAGTCTCATCGGTAGAAGTGAACTTGTCAAAATAAAAAGCTTTCACTCCCCAGATCAAACCAGACCTTGTAAGGAAAGACTTGTTACTGGTGAATATATAAATATCTGCTTTAGGTCTATGTGCGGCAATTCTATAAGCTGAGTATCCGGACTGACTTAATCCGATAATTGCTTTAGCCCCGGTTTGTTCTGCAAGAGTACATGCTGTTCCGATAACACTGTCACTATAAGTAGTGGTGTCATCAATAACATGTTTATTATATATTCTCTCAGCCTGTTTTTCAACTGACCTGCATATTCTGGCCATACTTGTTACCGTCAACACAGGATATTGACCTGAAGCTGTTTCTGCGCTAAGCATTACTGCATCGGCGCCATCCATAATCGCATTGGCAACATCATTGGTTTCAGCTCTGGTTGGTCTGGCATTGGTAATCATGCTTTCCATCATTTGGGTAGCTATAATTACAGGCTTTCCAACCTTATTGCATTTTTCAACCATCATCTTTTGCAGCATAGGAACTTCTTCCATTAATATCTCTACACCCAGGTCTCCCCTTGCTACCATGATGGCATCTGTTTCTGCTATAATAGCATCGATATTTTCTATCGCCTGAGGTTTCTCAATTTTTGCGACTACTTTAATATCCTTGCCATGTTGTTTAATAATATTTTTCAGATCGGCTAAGTCTTCTGCTTTTCTCACAAAAGAAAGCGCAATCCAGTCAAGATCATTCTCAATTCCAAACAAAAGATCTTTTTTATCTTTTTCAGTAAGGGATGGTTCTGAAACTTCTGTATTGGGAAGATTTATTCCTTTTTTAGATTTTAATATTCCCCCATAAATTATCTCTGCTGTTACCTCACCGTTTTTAGCACTTAAAACTTTCAGTTCAATTTTGCCATCATCTATTAATATAGTATCCCCCACTTTTACATCAGAAGTGAGAGACTTGTAGGAAGTACTGATTTTGTCCTTGGTGCCCAGGCAGGTTTCTTTTGTAATAATAATTTTTTCACCCTCTTTTAATTCTACTCCATTATTTTCAACATCATCAGTACGGATTTTCGGCCCCTGTAAATCCTGCAGAATACTAATGTTGGCATTTTTTTCTTTATTGAGTTCACGAATGGCTTTTATAACCAACAGATGTTGCTCATGACTTCCATGTGAAAAATTAAGTCTAAAAATATTAGCTCCCGCCTGTACCAGTTCCCAGAGTTTTTCTTTTGTGTTACACGCCGGTCCAACTGTTGCAATAATTTTCGTTTTCTTATTCAGGGTGTTCATTTTTGGTTTAGAAGATTAGGTTTTCTTTGGATTTTAAAGTTTGTATTTCAATAAGCTTAATATATTCTACCATTGGAGAATCTTTTATTTTTTCCAGGGTATTTTTTGCGTTAAGCGAAGTTGGT
>JAIERY010000445.1 GCA_019746425.1 Cytophagaceae bacterium | reverse complement strand
GTGAGTAGTTTTTAATAATTTTTTTAAGATGCTTGTAAAGCCTGTGAATTATATCCTTTGTATAATAAAAATTCATTTAACGAAGCCGGCGTTCCCATATCCCACATTTCATGCGATGCTGCGATGCTTACTTTATATCCTGCATCTATGAGTTTCTGGTAAACGGGAATAACGTAAAATTCCCCACGAGTTCTTTCATTATTGGCAATCATTGCTTCTCCGGCAGAAATTAGCAAGTCGCCATGACGGAAATAATAAATTCCTGTGCTCGCATGATCAGAAATTCTTACTTTTTCTGCGACCTGGGTAACATTACCATGTTCGTCTGTCGCTGCAAAGCTCCAGCGGTCGCCCGGCATGTTGGCAACAGAAATGATTCCTTCTGAATTTTTATCAGAAATAATTTTCTGATGAATGTCAGAATATACAATGGTATCCGAACTGATGATCAATACATCTTCTTCGGAATTGATAAATTCTTTTGCGGCCAGTACCGTGCATAATTGCCCTTCCGTCACTCCATCGAGTAAAATCGTTTCTGATTTTTCTCCGCAATATTGTTTTACGAGTTTTGATACACGGTGATGTTCTTCGTGCTCTTTCAAAGAAATAACAATGATCTGGTCATAGCTGAAATCTTTAACTGACTCAAGCGCCCAGGCGAACATGGGTTTTTCTCCTACCTGTATCAATGGTTTGGGAGTAACATATCCCTGATCTGAAAAACGGGAACCTCTGCCCGCCATTGGTAAAATGATTTTCATTTTGCTTTTGCCAGTTCTTTTAGTTGTAATTCCTCTACCAGTCCCCAGTCTGTAAATCTCAGCGCACGGTCGTCTATGTATATTTCACCATTGGGCTTGCCAAAATATATTTCATCATACTCTATGCCGTGCTTATCAAGCCACTCGAGGGTAATCTTGCCGACATTTTTAATGACTTTTCCCAGACAGCTTCCGCAGGTTTGCATATTCCTCGCTGTCTGTATAATGATGTAATGCCCTTGCGCTCTTAAATCCTGAATTTTTTCTTTAGCGCCGGGGAAGGGCTGTAAATCCGCGTAAGACTCTCCTTCTTTCCTCACAGGACAAATAGTCCCATCCAAATCAATCACAATTCTCATACTTCGGAACCTATTTTATTGATATAACTGAAAAATCGTCCAGGAAGTTAATGGTCTATATTTTTTCAAAAACAATGCCTTGCCCTCTGTAGTTTTACTATATAGAGGCCTTGTGTAAACGGAATTTTTAAGGCAGGCTAATGATCAAGAAAATATTTAATCAGGTTTCGGTCTTAATAGGAATAATTTTCCTTGTGGGAATTTACAAATCAGTAATTTCCACCAGCGAAATCCATTTAAAAGACACTATCAATCAGGTTGGAATAGGAAGCCTGCTACTTTCATCCGCTTTTTACCTGTTTTCGCATTTTCTCAGGAGCCTCAGAATTGCCGTGATGGCAGGCAGAGAGGATATCAGTCTTCGCAAGGTGGTGAAAACACAATTTTATACCAACGGCATAAATTTAATTCTTCCATTTAAGTTTGGCGAGATTATAAGACTTTGGGATTTTCACAAACTAATCAAAAAATATGAGGTCTCTGTCTCTACTATCCTGGCAGAAAAATTTATAGACCTCTGTTTCCTGTTTTTTGGATTAAGCATTTCATTATTAATAGTAGATACTTCGAAGTTGGATCTTGATTTTACCATCATCAGCTGCATGGGCTTTATACTGGTGGTATTGTTTTTCTATTTCATTATACCGAATAATATTAAATCATTTAATCTTTTCATTGCGAAGAGATACTCACATCCTTATGTGATCAGGGTGCTTGCTTTTACGAGCAAATTATACAGGATCATAAAAAACATGCAGGAGATATTCACGCAGAAGACGGCAACCTTGCTGGTGTTTACTTTGCTGATCTGGAGTTTTGAAGTGCTGGCCTTTTTCTTCCTGTTTGATTTTCTTTCCGGCTACAAGCTGATATTGCTTTTGGCATTCCTGGTTTTTCTTTCGGTATTTATTCCTTCAGGGTCTTTGGGTTTTGGAGGAGTGCAGCTCGGCTTTTATTGTATTTCTCTTATCAATGCTGATTTTAAATTTCTGGAGTTGTCATTGATCTACCAGATATTTCTTTTTCTGCCTGCCATATTTATTTCCTTTTCCATATTCTTAAATGACAGGTATGTGGCACGACAGGAGGCGATGAAGAAGCTGGTGGCCAAAATAAAAATGCAGCGCTCGAGACCGGTGATAGAAGATAGGGGATTAAAAGGTGCTGTTTATACCAAGACCACGAAAGCGGTTTAAAAATTTTAACCTTATGAATGCAATATATTATGATATGGTGGATGTGAAAGAGGATATCAAATCCTTTGTGAACATCGAAAAGTATGGCGATCTGCATTATAAGAAAATGACACTGAGTGAACACAGCAGGCAGCTTTTCCATCAGAATGACATTAAAAATTTTCATAGGGTAACTGACAAGAAAGAATTGTCTTCTCTAATTGAACTGATAAGCTATTCAGATCACAGCGATTATTTATTCATCAGTTCCAATCTTGCGATAATTAATAAAGAGGCATTTGCGCATTTCCTGAAAAAAATAAAATATGTGGAAAGCTCTTTAACGGTTTGCGACTGCGATTGCATCAGGCCATTATTGAAATTTTCCAAATCAGAAGCTGTGGATTTTCTGAAGCTCATGATGAGCGACAATTGTACTTTGCACCAGGCAATAGAAAACAAGGCCAATTCATTTGAAAGATTCAGCCAGGAATGCTTTTACCTGGAAATAAAAAATTACAAAGACTTTGTCTCTTACCTGCAGAATGATTTTGAATTAAGATATTTCAATTCGATTAAAAGCACCAGGCACGTGCTTACCAAAAAATCCAGCCAGAAGGAAAAAATGCTGAAGGAATTTACTTACTACAGTGTGCTTCCTGATGAAATGAAAATATTTTTCCTTCCGCCCTTTAATTTTAAGGAGCATAAGGAACATGCAGAATACAGCATGGAGCGTTTGAATATACTTGATGTGTCTTTGCAATGGATACATTTTTCCATGAACCAGGATGAATTCAGGAAGCTGCTGGATAATTTATTTTTCTTCCTAAGCAACAGGTGGGAGAGAGAAGCAGGGAAGCAGGAATTGAAGTCCATTGTAGAGAATCTATATCTTGAAAAGCTGGAAGAGCGGGTAAAGGCTTTTAAACAGACCCCTGTTTACAATTATGTAAATGAAGTTATTGCCAACAGCAC
>JAIERY010000057.1 GCA_019746425.1 Cytophagaceae bacterium | reverse complement strand
TTATCAATCTTTATTTCTTCATATTTTTAGCCACAGAATTCCCGCATCAGTACGCATTCGGGTTTTTATTTGAATAGCTGATTTTTTCCAACATTCGGAGAAGTCTCCTTTTTCTGCTCAGGGAAAAGAAAAGAAGAAATTATCGTCAGCGTCAAAGTCGTTGCAATTACTATCAATGATACTGAAGTAGGGATGTGATAAATATCGTGAAGGAACATTTTTACTCCGATAAATACCAATATGACCGAAAGACCTGCATTTAAAAACCGAAACTTTCCAATGACGCCGGAAAGGGCAAAGTATAAGGACCGTAAGCCCATAATTGCAAATATATTAGAGGTAAAAATTATAAAAGGATCTTTTGAGATGGAAAAGATCGCCGGAATAGAGTCTATGGCAAAAACCACATCTGTAAACTCTACTGAAACCAGGGCGATAAAAAGCAATGTGGCATAATCTTTTCCCTTTATGCTTATAAAAAATTTATCATCTGCATATTTATCATAAACAGGAAGTATTTTTTTTAACAGTTTTATTACAAACATTCCTTCCGGATGCATTTCTTCCTGTTTACGAAAGAGCATTTTAATTCCCGTAAAAACCAATAAAATACTCATGATGTACATTACCCAATGAAATTCCTTAATTACAGATGCTCCAATGAAGATGAACAGAAGTCTCAGAAGAATTGCTCCGATAACTCCCCAGAACAATACTTTATGCTGATATTGGGCTGTTAAATTGAAGTAAGAGAAAAGCAAGAAGAAAACAAAAATATTATCTACGCTTAAGGATTTTTCTACAATATAGCCTGTTAAAAATTGCAGGCCTGCTTCTTTTCCCAGATACAAATAAATGACAAGATTAAAAAGAAGACTTAAGATTATCCATATCCCGGACCAAATCAAAGCTTCTTTTACTTTTACTACATGAACTTTCTTGTGAAAGACCCCCAGATCAAGGGCCATCATTACAAGAACAACTCCTACAAAAACAATCCATAAGATATTTTCTATTGTCATTTTGTTGATTTTTTAAAAGGTTAAAACTTCCATAAGCCACGCCATCTGCTTTATAAATACTTCCAGAGTAATATGATATCAGAGAATGTTAAGTGTCTTAGATTTTTTCAGAAATTAATTAAGGTTACTCAAACAAGCACACCCCATCCATTCTTTAAAATAAAGTACCTCTTTAGATTGAAAATTCCGGATCAGTATATCAGGATTGAAATTGATAAGATCAAAAATTGATTCGCTTTTAGAAAAAAAATATATATCGTAATTTTGATCTTTAAGGCTTTCCTCGATTTTTATTCTTAAGGATAACTCATCCTCCTGGATGAATACTTTGAGGTTATGATTGTTATTTTTCATATCTGAAATTTGAGGCTTGTGCCTTTGTTGCTTTCTGTATTGTCAGAATTTAATTTTTTTAACTACAGGCTTCACAGGATACCTTTTCATCAGTCTATGAATTCCGGGATGTATATATTTATCCGAGTATCTGGGATCATAGATATCGCCAACGGTTGTCCCGGCCCATACAATTTGTTTGTTTTTTCTGTCTATAAAATTCAGATTTATGGTCCTCTTGGTATAAGAAATTTTGTAGGCGTCTCTGTTCCAATAAGGGGCATACCCGCCATAAAAGGTATAGTGGAACGGATATGGATAATAGTAATAGCCGAAGTAGGGATAAGAATAACCTATAGGATATGAATACTGCCTCAGTTCTTCCTTCTTCTCATCCAGTAACTTTAAATCAAGAAGCAGGTCAGGATTAAGAGTATCTATTTTGTATCCCCGCAGCATCATGCAATGATTGATATAGTTCATGGTCATGTTCTTGATCAGATCGTTCTTGTATGTGTTTTTAAGAGAATCTGAAATTGCCAGTGTATCTCTTTCAGGAATCCATGCAAAAGTTTTCAATTCCTTAAAGTTGGTGTCTTTATTTAAGTTTACCGATACCGGTTTGTAGACACATGCGTTCATAAGAAATAAAGCAGCAGTAAGCATAGTTAAATTGAATAGTTTCATATAGCACAGATATTTTTTATATTAAAATTTTATTTTTTTTACCACAGGTTCAACAGGATATTTTTTCATTAATCTGTGAATACCAGGGTGTATAAGTTTATTGACATATTTCGGGTCATAAATATTTCCTACTGTCGTACCTGACCAAACAATCTTCTTTGTTTTTTTGTCAATCATCCGGATCGTGATCGTTCTTTCGAGGTAGTTTGTTTTCACTGTATCAGAAATATAGTCTCTGCTATAAGGTCCTTCGTAGGTGTAACGGGATGTGTATCCATAAGTGTTATAAGGAAAGTAGCCTGCGCCCTCAAAATAGGATGGACTGATCTCTACCTTTTTTTCATCAAGAAGCACAAGGTCCACCAACAGATCAGGATTTAAAGTATCTATCCTGTAGCCTCGCAGAAAAAGGCAGTGATTGATATAGTTTATAGTATTGTTCTTCACTACGTCATTTTTATATTCATTGTCTGTTGGATTTTGTTTGGGAATCCAGGCAAACGTTTTGAATTCTTTAAAGTTGGTCTCTTTGTCAGAGTTTACCGATACCGGTTTGTAGACACATGCGTTCATTATGAATAATGGAGCAGCAAAAGCGATTAAAATGAATAATTTCATGTTGTTGTATTTTTGAAATCAATTATTACTTCACAAAAGTAGTGTGTCTCAAAAAAAGAATTCATGATGTGCAACAACCTGAAAGTTGATAAAGATCAATATTCATGAAACGATTTAAATAAAGAGAAAAAAATAAAGAATTAAATCGCTCTTTGAATTACTGTTTTTTCCTTATGAGGGGTTGTAAAGTTTGACTTAATAGAATTATCAATTATGAAAAAAATTAAAGTGAAAGTCTTCAGGTGTTATCTGACTATTTTATATCTAAAAAAAATCAACTCTTTTACATCGCATTAATTATTTGCATTCCCGGGCTACCTTGGTTACTTGCAGCGAACTGTACCAACAGTTATGCAAAACATAAAATTTCTATTTCTTTGAGAGTTCGCCTTAGTGCATAAAATTACAAACAACAATTCCCCACACTCTTGATTGCAAAGAGGTAATTAAAGATAAATTTGTAACAACTTTAGGAACTGTTACTTTAAGAAGGTATTATTAAAAAACATAAAGGTGTATGATGTACCCCAAAATTAAGACAGGAACTTAAGATCTAAAAATTTAATTTCTTGATTATGAAAGGTACACGCAA
>JAIERY010000207.1 GCA_019746425.1 Cytophagaceae bacterium | reverse complement strand
CAACAAGAATGGTCGCTTCTGCAAGCGATGAATTTAGAACGCTCATTTTCAAAGGTTTTTAAATGCGGGAGCCCTGTTCAAGTATCAAATGGTTTGGTTATTTACTGAACAATAAAAAACTGGAAGTAGGTAAAGTGCTGCTGGATAATCCTTCATTTTTAATCAATACCAAAGCTCATCCTGGTAAATCAATAAGAGAAACTGACAGAAACTTTCTTGAACTGCTGCCAGGTATCATCGCTGCTTTTACAGGGTCGCTGAGAATCGAAGGAATACTAATCCGTAATGGCTCCCTGCAATACGATGTTCAGGGCCGGCAGGGCATTACTCATCAGTTGGCCGACAGCATATGGGTGGACCTTCAGAAGATAGTAATTGATACTATTTCAACCAAAAAGACATTGTACTCCGATAAAGCATTCATCAGTCTGAGCAATTACATTTTAAAGAACCCCGGCAACCTGAATAATCTTTCTATCGGGAGGGTATATGGAGCCGTGCATGATTCCATATTAAATGCGCAGGATATTTATTTCCACAAACAGGATTCTGCAAATGCAAAGTTTAAAGATGAATTGATTTTATCTCTGGATAAAATCCAAACCAGGGGAGTAGACTACAGCAGGTTTCTCAAGGATAAAAAAATTGCCATCCGTACCATGATCTTATATCAGCCGGATGTAAAAATGAAGTCTTCCGACAGTCCTGTAACACGGCAGGAAGTTAAAAATGAGCAGCAGCCAAGTATCCTCGATCAGGTTATTCCATATATCTCGGGATCATTCAGAATGGATACGCTTGCCATAAAAAACGGCAAAATAAATTATAAGATTGAAAACAGCGGAAAATCTATTATGCAGTCAGCCGACCATATCAACTTACAGTTTTCCCGTGTGCTGATTGATACTTTAAAAAAGAATCATGAAGTATTTGCAGAAGATATGTCATTGCAGCTAAGCAATTATAATCTGACAAAGAAAGATGTTTCCGAATTAAATATAGCATCTCTGAGCGCTTCGCTGAAAGATTCCTCGCTCCTGATAAAGAGAATTAATTTTAAAAACAGCAAAGGTAATACTTATTCATTTTCTGCAGAGAGAATCTTCGGTAACGGGATAGATTATATGAAAATGCTCACAGAAGATGCAGCATTTAATGCCCTGAAAATTACCAGGCCTTCTATAACCATAAAAGCCAGGGAAGAAAATAATAAAACTACAAAGCATTTTGATAATCCACAGGTATTTTTCCGGAGTGTGTTTGGTCCGCTTGCAGACGCATCCTTGAAAATAAAGAAATTTATTATTGAGAATGGCGATATCAATTATTCAATAAAAAGTGACAGCGGATTCATAGAGCAAAATGCAAATGATTTATTTGTTCGGATCAATGAAGTAAAAATTGACAGCGTTTCGGCAATGGATTATGATTTTTATAAAAGTTTTGTATTGTCCGGAAATAATTATCAGGTAAAAGTACACCAGGAAAATTTTGTAGTAAAGGTTACAGATTTTTCAATGAATTCAGAAAAGTCACAAATTCTTTTGAATAAACTTTCTATAAGTCAGATCCGGTCCTTCGGTGAATTACAACGGTATTATTTTATTAATACGATTGAAAGCGCGGTTTTAGAAAATTTTCAATTTGATAAACTGATAAGCGAATCGAAAATTCATTCAGGGAGCCTTGATATTAATAAAATGAATCTCAGGATATTGCTCGATGACGGAAAACCAAATATACCGGATTATCTTCATTATATGCCTAATGAGCTTATGCAAAAGCTTCACGTTTACCTGCGTATGGATTCTGTGAAGCTCAATGATGCATACATCGGATATGAAGCCCACGATCCTGAATATAAAGAAGCAGGGAAGCTCAGTTTTGAAAAGTTAAACCTTACAGCATACAACATTGCAAATGATACAATATTAATGACAGATTTTACTCCTGCTATAGCCAGAGGCAGCATGTATATTATGGGGGAAGGGCTTATGGATTTTTATATCGAATCGCCTCTCATGTCAAAAAAGTTCAATGTCAGGTTTGGAGGAACCATTGATTCTATGGAAGGAAGATATTTTAATAGTTTACTTGCTTTCGGAGGTATAAGGCTTGAATCGGGCGAACTATTGCCCAGTACTTTTGATGTCACCGTGAAAAATGGATCTGCCAATGGACAGATGCAATTTGTCTATAAAGACCTGCATGTAAAGATACTTGACGACAATGAGGAGCCTAAAAAGTTCGCATCTGTACTGGGAAATTTTGCCATAAAAAATCATAATCCCAACGATAAGGATGAAGAGCCTGAAACTGTTTTTCTTTGCGCCCGAAGAACGGATGAAGATGGGTTTTTTAATTTTATATGGCGCACTTTAAAAGGTGGTATTGTTGAGACAGTCACAAAAAGCACTGTTTACAGCGTAAAAAAATAGAACTCCTTCCCATGATTGCTTTGTTATAAAATAAAAGCGTTATGAAAGAGTTTCTTAAAAGAATATTGGGATATTTTGGCCGGGACAAAAGAAAAAATATCGGTCCTTCACTTCTTGGCATGGAGTCTGCATTTCATCATGATATACCCGATGCCGAGACAATTAATAAGGCAGTAAAGGAGGCAAAGGACACTGCTCTTCATAAATCATAAAATAATATACCCTCCTGGTTCTCAATAAATATGTGTTTTGTTTTTTTGATTACTAATCATTAGTTTTAATGACACATATAATTTTTATATTATTTAATCTAAAACTATGTCCCATCGATTATTGAGCTGCCTATTTGTTGCAGCTGCTCTTGCAACGACTCTTTCCTGTAAAAAAATTGATGATGAAGAGTTTAAGCCTAAAACGACTGATTTAAGAGTTAAAATATATGACTACTATTCATATGGTCCTGTACAGGACGTGGAAGTACTCATATACCATACCCGGACCAATTTCTTTTTAAGGACGGGAGAGATCAGAAAAGCAATGACCAATGGTGCCGGAGAAGTTTTATTTGAGGACCTGGAGCCTTATAATTATTTCATCTATGTAAGAAAATTATTGGATACTACCTATTACCGCAGCACTTCAAGTACCAACGAGGCTTATGATATTAAATACAATATAGGCGAACCTTTAATCGAAAATTCTTTAACCACCTTTAGATTTACACCATATAAATAATCTAAGACTATTATTACTATAAAGATTTTCTTTTTTGCTTCT
>JAIERY010000010.1 GCA_019746425.1 Cytophagaceae bacterium | reverse complement strand
TAGCGGAAAAGAGCTTACAGACTTTATACAGAGAAGCGCGGAGTTGGCTTCAAATTAATTGAGGCTCACAAAATAAGCTCTGCCTGAATCCGCAGGGTTTTAAAACCCTGCGGGTTTATTATTTCAAGGATATTTACATTTCATTTATATCATAAAATACAATAATTTTACCCTTTTCCGGTTAATATTGGTTAGTAATATCCATGATTCACAAGTACTACATAATCATTTTTCTGGCAGGAATTCTTTCCCTTCAAAGTGCTTTCGGGCAGGATGAAAAGAAAGTGATTACGGATACCATGCCTACCGGTTTCTTTGAATTTGACTCAGGCATTGAAGCTCCCAAAAAGAAGAAGAAAGAAAAGAAGAAAGTCTTTTACGGACTTAAATGCAAAAGAGGCTATACAAGAAAAGGAACCGGAAGCAAGATGGTGATTGAATCCTTTTTCTTTTTAAAGCATTATAAAGAGCCAAACCCTTACGTAAAGAAGGTATATGTATATGACGTAAGAAAGCAGCAGATAGTCGAGCTGACATCTATCAATAAAAAAGAAGTGCATTTTTATAAAATACTCCATGGGCCCTATAAGAAAATGATGGGAGGCGTTATAGTCGAACAAGGAATATTTTATATAGGGACAAAACATGGACGCTGGGAAAAATATGGACCTGAAAAAAAGGAAATTGTCGATAACGGAAAAGATCCCAAACAGGAAATAGTTTCTCAGGTACTTATTGATAAAGAGAAATATTACAAAGGCTGGCCCAAAGAATCACAGATTACGTTTTACGACGGAGCCCATACACAGATCAAAGAAGTAAAGCCATATGAACATGGAGAATTGAACGGTGATTATTATTACTTCAAAGAAAGCGGGGAAATACTTATTTATGGAAAGTATGTGGATGGGAAGAAAGTCGGCGTATGGGTGGAATACAATAAAAATAATGGCAAAAAATTAAGAGAAACAAAATATCCGGCTACGCCTTATGTAGAACAGTTCGAGCCCATTATTCTCACAGAATGGGATGAAAAGGGAAATATCATTATCAAAGACGGGAAGCCTTTCGAACCCGGCAAAAAAACCACAGACCCTCTCAAAGAGAAGTTTAAAAGGAAAAAATAAACCTTTCCTAATCCCCATTGTTAAAAACTAATCCTTTGTTTTAATTAAGGGTATTTTATCATTTATTATATTTGCCCTCCGGTGAATCTATTTGATTTACTCATTGCAACATTTTTAATTTGAATTAAAATTTTTTATAAAATGGCCAAACCAACTGAACTTGCTTCCTGGAAAAAACTGAATGATCATTATCAGAAAATTTCTACTGCACACTTAAAAGATCTTTTTAAAAACGATCCGAAAAGGTTTGATAAATATTCTATAAAGCTCAACAATATTCTTTTGGATTATTCCAAAAACAGGATCAATGACGAGACCATGTCATTGCTGTTAAGCCTTGCCAACGAATCCAATCTGAAGAAGGCAATAGATGCCATGTTCTCCGGCGAGAAAATCAATAACACAGAAAAAAGATCTGTACTTCACGTGGCCTTGCGTAACAGAAAAAATTCTCCGATCAAAGTAGATGGAGAAGATGTGATGCCGAAAATCAATGAGGTATTGAAAAAAATGAAAAAATTCTGTGATGAAGTAAGAAGTGGATCATGGAAAGGATATACAGGCAAAGCTATTACAGATGTGGTGAACATCGGCATCGGCGGCTCTGACCTTGGACCATATATGGTGACAGAAGCTTTGAAGCCTTACGCCCAAAAAGGATTGAATGTGCATTTTGTTTCCAACGTAGACGGTACGCACATTGCAGAGACTGTAAAAAAAGTAAATCCGGAAACAACTCTTTTCATCATAGCATCCAAAACTTTCACGACACAGGAAACTATTACCAATGCAGAATCAGCAAAGTCATGGTTCCTTGAAAAAGCAAAAGACGAAAAAGCGGTAGCGAAACATTTCGTAGCCCTATCTACCAATGCCAAAGAAGTTTCCAAATTCGGCATCGACACCAACAACATGTTTGAGTTCTGGGACTGGGTTGGTGGAAGATATTCTCTTTGGTCTGCCATTGGTTTATCGATCGCTGTGTATATCGGCTTCGAAAATTTTGAAAAACTATTACAGGGTGCGCATGAAATGGACAATCATTTCAGAGATACTCCTTTTGAAAAAAACATACCCGTAATACTCGCTTTGCTTGGAATATGGTATAATAATTTCTTCGGTGCAGAATCGCATGCTATTCTTCCATACGATCAGTACATGCATCGTTTTGCAGCTTACTTCCAGCAGGGCGATATGGAAAGCAATGGAAAAGGAGTTACCAAAGACGGAAAGAAAATTACAGAATACCAGACCGGACCAATTATCTGGGGCGAACCGGGAACAAATGGGCAGCATGCTTTCTATCAGTTGATACACCAGGGAACAAAAATAATTCCTTGCGATTTCATGGCGCCGGTACAAAGCCAGAATCCTATCGGAGATCATCATCCTAAATTGCTTGCCAACTTCTTCGCGCAAACAGAAGCTTTGATGAAAGGTAAAACAGCAGAAGAAGCAAAAGTCGAACTGGGAAAAGAAGGATTAAAAGAAAAAGACCTGGAAGATCTTCTGCCACATAAAGTTTTTGAAGGCAACAGACCGACAAACTCTATCTTCTTTATCAAGCTTACTCCCGAAGTATTAGGATCTCTGATCGCGATGTACGAACATAAGATTTATGTACAAAGCGTGATCTGGGATGTAAACGCTTTTGATCAGTGGGGAGTAGAACTAGGGAAGCAATTAGCGAAGAAAATTTTAGCTGAGCTGAACGATGCTTCCGAAGTTACTTCACACGATGCTTCTACAAATGGTTTGATTAATTTTTATAAAAAGCATAAGGCTTAAAGCGAAAAGCTTGGTACCTTACAGGTTACAGCAGTCGCGAGGCTCTTGCCTCGTGACCAATATCTTCGGCACTGATAACTTTACACAATGAGAAAATTAGACATAACCGCTGTTAAGAAAAGAATCTTAGCAGCCCGTAAAAAACTGGAATTAAGCCAGGAAGAACTTGGGGGTAGGTTCAAAATGAGTAGAGCGGGTTACTCCGCGGCAGAAAATCCAACTAATGAAAGAGTGTTTTTTACGCCAGCGCAATTACTCCATTTAAAGTATGAATTGGATCTAAGCTATGATTTT
>JAIERY010000189.1 GCA_019746425.1 Cytophagaceae bacterium | reverse complement strand
GTAGTTTTGCATATCACAAACTTACTAAAGTCTTCGCCTAAAGGCGAGGGATTTTCTCCCCGTATGAGACATTAAAATTTTCGGACACGATCCGGAAACTGGAAGAGAAGCTTAAAATAAAAAGATACAGCGCGTCCACGCTTAAAACCTATAAGATGGCCTTTACGGATTTTCTGATCTATTATCCTGACAGAGATCCTGAGAAGATCAGTGAAGTGGAAATAAAAAACTATTTGTTGTATCTGGTGACCGAAAAAAGAGTATCTGCTTCCTACCAGAATCAAGCAGTGAACGCGATCAAGTTTTACCTGGAAGAAGTTTGTGGGAATGACAGAAACACCTATTATATAGACAGACCGTTAAAGGAATCTAAACTTCCTACTGTGTTAGCCGAAGAAGAAATAAGCGCTATTTTAAAAGCAGTTACCAATATAAAACACAAAGCTATTTTATATACCATTTACTCAGCGGGATTAAGAGTGAGCGAAGCGATAAGTCTGGAAATAACCCACATAGATTCAAAAAGAAAAATGATAGTGATTAAAGGCGGGAAAGGCAAAAAAGACAGAACTACACTTCTTTCTGAAAAGCTGCTTCTGATTTTAAGAGAATATTATAAATCGCAAAGACCTAAAAAATATTTGTTTGAAGGACAAGGCAAAGAACGATATAGCGCCAGCAGCATGAATAAGATTTTAAAGGCTGCCTGTATAAAGGCAGGCATTCGCAAGAAAGTTTCGATCCATACACTAAGGCATAGCTTTGCTACTCATTTGCTGGAACGGGGAACCGACATTCGGTATATTCAAAGCTTGCTCGGGCACAATTCGAGCAAGACCACAGAAATTTATACCCATATAACCAAGACTGCATTTGAAAGAATTAAAAGTCCTTTAGACAACATAGATATATGATTTTAGGCAATATTTTTCTAAATTTAAGTAACCTTAAAGGTGTGGATATACTCCTCTATACAGGCGTATATCCACACCTTTAAAAAAATATAATGAAAATATCCGCACCTATGGTGAGGATATACAAACGTTGTGGGGCATGGCCGCTGGACAAATTGGACTATGAATCAAGAGAGGATTGAAATAAAATTAAGTAAGACAAAAGGTATGCTGACCTTTTTAGGGAGTGTTGCATTTGTATTGGTTTCACTTTGGCTAATAAGTTACGCAGACGACCAAGACAGATATACACCGACATTTGTAAAAGGTGCTGGTTACGTTGGATTAATTTTCTTCGGACTTTGTGGACTCTATATTTTTTACAAACTCTTTGACACAAAACCGGGACTGATAATTGATGGCAATGGAATTCTTGACAACTCAAGCGCAGCTTCGGGACACATTATTAAGTGGGACAGAATCGTTGGACTAAGAGTTGGGCAAGTTAAGTCGACAAAATTTATTCTAATTGACTTAGTTGACCCTGAACAATTCATGAACGAGGTGAAGGGAATAAAAAAGACATTGATGTGGGGGACATACAAAATGTACGGGACACCGACTTCAATATCAAGCTCGACATTGAATTGTGACTTTGACGAATTGTATAACCTAATTGACAAACGACTTCAATCAAAAAGTGCGGTGTAGCGGCCACGACCCCACAACAATGTGCATAATCAATGGCGGGGTTCGGTGTAAATTTGTAGTTTTAGTTTTCAAACAACGTTCGGTGTCGTGGGACAGGTCGCGGCAGGTCGGTCTTAGCATTCCGCTACGCTCCATTGCTAAGCCCTCCTATACCCGCCACTGCTTATGCACTCACGTTAGCAGCAACTTTTTAGACAGACAGAATGGCATTATATCAAATAAAAAACAACGGACAGTTGGACGTCATAAAAGAAAATGACTTCAAGCTTGAAAAAGAAATTCAACGGCTGACCGAGGAGAATTTAAAAGCAATCTTCGGACTTGAAATTGTAAAGTCAGAATTTACTATTGGCAACTTTCGAATAGACACGCTCGCTTTTAATCGCGACGAAAGTTCCTTTGCAATCATTGAATACAAAAAGGACAAAAACTTTAGTGTTATTGACCAAGGTTACGCTTATCTGTCTTTAATGCTTAATAACAAGGCGGACTTTATCCTGGAATACAATGAAAGCAAAAAAAGCGCTTTGAAAAGAAATGACGTTGAATGGTCACAATCAAAAGTTATTTTTATTTCTCCTTCTTTTACTTCTTATCAACGAGAAGCTATAAACTTCAAAGACTTGCCTATTGAACTATGGGAAATAAAGCGTTTCAGTAATAATACTGTCAACTATTCCAAAATTCAAACTGCTGGCGCAAAAGAAAGCGTTAAGACAATATCGCGTAAAGACGATACTATAGAAAAGGTTAGTAAGGAAATAAAGGTTTATACGGAACAGGAGCATTTAGAAATTGCTTCCGACGAAATAAAAGAACTGTACGAACGAATGCGGACTGGTATTCTAAACCTTGACACCATTGAAATCGAACCGAAAAAACATTACATCGCTTTCGTCGGCTCGACAAATATCGTTGACATTCACATTCAAAAGAATGCTTTAAAAATGTGGATTAACTTAAGGAAAGGCGACCTTAACGATCCAAAGAAAATTACACGAGACGTTTCTTCAATCGGACACTGGGGCAACGGCGACTATCAACTGCATTTACAGGACGACGGCGACTTGGAATACGTACTTAGTCTTATAAAACAATCTGTGAAACGAAACAGGAAGTAAAAAGCAGCTGCTAACAGCAAACATGAAAAATACCCTACTAAGTATACTTATTGTAATTTTAATAGCATCCTGCACCGAAGAATCAAAAGAAGGAACTGATAAAAATTCTGAAAAGGAATTAATATCTAATTCCTTTGTTGATACCTCTCCTTATGAATTTCAAATTACAGAATCATCTAATGACACTTTTAAACTTGCGAGCGATAATGATTACTTTTATTATTGCTTTGGAAGATTTTCTAACCCGAGTGAACTCCTAGCTAACTATAACGATAAATTTGAAATTAAAAGAGAAAAAACATTCGTATATAATGATACGGCTAATGTTGACACTTTATACAGAATAACGGTTAATCAAGGATTTCTAAAATATCTTTTTAATGACGAAGAAAAGAAAATGCACTTAGTTCTACTTTAACACATTTAATGTTTTGATAATCAATAATAGTATAATATTTTTGTGTTATCAAAACAAGAC
>JAIERY010000339.1 GCA_019746425.1 Cytophagaceae bacterium | reverse complement strand
ATAATTCCAACAGGATTATAAGTAAAAGAAGCCGATACAGGGTTACTGCATAGGCTCTCACAGCCCATAGAGTTGAGTAAACTGGCTCTCGGTCCGGAAAGCGCGCTGGTCATTCTTTCTTTCTGCCCTTCGGTAAAAGCATTCTGGCAGGAGAGAGGTGAATAATCCATATAATTATGATCCATATCCAATTGATCGCCCAGGCCGCCCAAGGACAAAGAGCGGAAAGGATTATTCACGGAAATATCATCTTCATCAGAATTGCAGGAATTATCCATGCCACAAAAGAATGAGATGTCTATATTATCAGGTGGGGTATCACAGACTTTATCGCCGTCCATAAGGCAATTATTATTGATGCAGCCTTCTTCAAAGGTATGATACAAATTGAGATAATGGCCCATTTCATGTATCATGGTTTTGGAATTATCTTTTGAACTACCAAACCAGAAAGCCTCACATACTATACCATCTTCAGGAGCGCCATGAACTGAAGCAAGATAGGCATAGGCAGCAACCCCTGTACCGACACTCAGTGAATTTATTTCATTTACAAGCCATATATTAACATACTTTGAAGGATTCCACCGGCTCAGATCTTTTAACGAGAGATCCTCTGTCTCCATAGTCATATTAGTCAAAGGAGACTGTATTCTATTAATTCCTGTAGTATAATTCCCGCCTTCATCCTGAACAGCCAAACAAAACTGGATCTCCACATCAACACTGGCATTGCCATCATAAGGAGATATTTTTTTAAAGGCATCATTCAGATCCCGAATTCCCTGCAGAATTTGTAAATCTGATATATTTTCCGTTCCATTATTATGAATAACATGAACTACAACAGGTATTGCATAACCTCCTGAGATCTTCTTCAGATTTTTTCCCTGTATTTTTTTCTGATAGAGTCTTTCTTCCAACCGCTTATGATTATTCTGAAAACTTGTATCTTTTAAAAATCTGTCCTTTAAAAGAATATCTGTCCCGCAAAAATAAGGAGATATTTTCCGGGCGCGCTGCCTTGTTTCTCTCTCACTTTGGGAAAAAGAAAAATTTACAAGAAAGAAAAAACCAAGTAAAAATGTAGTCTTTAAAAACATTCTCATAAATATTTTTTAAATTTTCTTTTTTGAAAAACCCCGGGCAACCATTATTCAATAGTGCAATCTCCGTTTTGCCTCTGTCCTATTCTTTAAGCAAAGATCAACTCATGCGATGAGTAAAAAGGTTTATATAAAATTATTATTACTGTCAAAATAGTAAAACCAAAAATATTTTTTAACCAGGCTGTACATATCTTCATGTGTATAGAAAAATCTCCTTCCTAAGAAACACGTCCCCTGTATATGCAGAAACTACCGGCAGCACCTGAAGGCCCAAGGCGTTTTTCATTTTCTATATTGAAATCAACTTCATTTTACTTATTGCACAGAATATTTCCCATCTCTTGATTGCAAGACATATTGAAATGATCAGTTTATAATACATCTATTCTGATAAGTATTTTGAATGATTTGAGCTTTATCATACAATTAATCTTCTGGAAAAATAAAATCATCCGGAAGGCGAACTAATGAAAATTTACCATTGGTTATTGTAACAGTATCTGAAGGTGTCGTAGTTTGACCTGAATACTTTCCAAATGTTCCGGAAAACACTCCTTCGATCAACCCTCCCGCATTTTCATATTTTGTTACTGTAATTGTTCCGGAATGAGACAAATAATAACCTCCTGCAGCATTAACGCTATTGCCAGATATGGACAGCGTAATATTATTTGCTGAATCTATGTTACCCAGATTATAAACTCCAACTTCATTCCCGGCAAAGAGAATGCCCATATGGGCAATACTGCTGTCTCCTAAATTATTCAAGGCCCCACTTGCTGTATGCGTCGCCCCGCTGTCATACTTAGCATAAGCAAATTCCCAATCATTTTGAGGAAATTGATTATAAGAAGAATCATGCAGTAAGAGCACTACATATTGATTATTATATCCATCTCCATCTATAGCGAAACTGTTTTCCCTGTCCGGGGTAGTTTCTTCAGGTGTTACTGGCGCTACTTCATCTTTTTCAAAACAAGAAACAACTGTAAAAGACATAATAATCAGCATAAAAAATAAAAAAGAGTTTTCAATAATTTTTTTCACATTTCTCATAATAATTTTTGTTTAAATGAATATTAATTTATATAGGCGTAAAAAGAGAATTAATTTTTATTTTTTGAAATAGAATATCATTAGCATAAATATTTATTCATTTCCTAAACGGTAGAAAAGAACATTGATTTCGATTTTTTAAAAAACCAAATGCTTATAAGTTATATCAGTTGTCTTTTTTTATAATTTTTTGGATCCATGCTTTTTCATTAGTAATGACATGAAGAAAATAAACACCTTTTGACAAGTCATCTAATGAAAGCGAGATTTCATTTAAACCTACGGTAGCTTCTCCCGAAAACTCATAAAGCATTTGTCCTGCAGCATTGTAAACCTTGACAGAATAATCAGAATCATCGATGAGATCGGATTGAATAATAATTTTATCGGAAAAAGGATTTGGATATACCGACAGGTAATTATCCCTTTGCAGCTTTATGCTAATCCATTCCGAATAATTTACAGAGCCATCAAAATCTACCTGCCTTAAGCGGTAATAGACAATACCGGAACCCGATACCTGATCTGTAAAAGAATAATTCATCATTTCAGAAGAATTACCGCTGCCATTTACTTTTCCAACTGCAATGCTGCTAACCTTATCTTCACTTCTTTCAATGATAAAGTAGTTGTTGTTTTCTTCGGAAGCAGTCTGCCACCTGAGCAGTACTTCTTCCGGAGAAATAACTTTTCCTGTAAAAAATGTCAGGGTAACAGGCAGCACATATCCGCACTTTGAAAATTCAGAGGTATTCCTGTTAATGCCGGCAGGTTCAGTAGCTGTGGCTGTATAATCACCCGTGAGCCCGCCAACCGGAGACCAGCTCCAGTTACCTGCGCCATCAGCGGTAACAGTAGCTTTATAGATGGCTCCTTCTACCTGGAAAGCCGCAGCAGGAGGAGGCTGACAATTTCCACAGATCTCTATTAAAAAAATTTCAACAATAGAATTAGCAGGCGCGGTGCCGCGCAATGTAGTCGGGTCCGAACTAGGAGGAAAAGGGCCTATACTGAAAACCGTAGGAGCAGG
>JAIERY010000295.1 GCA_019746425.1 Cytophagaceae bacterium | reverse complement strand
TTAAAAGAAAAAGAAGCAAAAAGAAAACAACTACGATAGTAGTAATAGTGGTCTAAAGAAAGGGGAGTACAATAGATAATCCAGATCCTTACCCTGAGCAAATTTTAGCTTTAGAATTCTTATTAAATAATCAACAAGAAGTTGTGTCAAACATACTGAAAAGTATTGTTGAAGGTTTCTCAGAAGTTGTTAGTAGTTATGGACTGCAAGACGAGGAAACATATAAGAATATAAATACTGAAAGATTAAGAGAATTAATTAAGTTTTCATCAGTCGTAATTAAAATACCAAGTAAGGACAATAGTTCCTATATAGATGTTTATGGAAGATGTAGCTGGGATGAAGAGCATGGATTGGAAGTTCTTGTTCATAAAGATAGGGTTATTCATTGGGGTGATATAGCTGGTGATACCTATTGGAAAGCGGTTACAGATAATGGGACATATAACGATATAGTTAATAAAGTAGAAGAGAGACCAATTCCCCGGAAATATCAGCCTCATCCGAAATATAATAAGCTGAAGCCTTCTCAACAAGCAGCAAATGATTCATTTGAATATAGTTTGATTTCAGGGAATCATAATGGAATTTTTAAGGAGCTAGTAGAGAAAGGCGAAATAGATATTAATGGAAAGTATGAAAGCCAGAATAAAACTTTTTTGGAGTCAGCTTGCTGGTTTAAGAATAATTCCCTAGTTGAATACTTATTAAGTAAAGGTTCCAATATAAGATTTGCTATACATGAATGTTTAGGATATAATTATAATCCACAGGGATTAGAGCTTATTTTAAAGTATGGTGGTAATATAAATCAACAGAACTTAACAGGAGAAACTATTTTACGATTAGAAGTGAATAAGTTAGTTGGACTATATGATGGATTATTGCAAAGTGAGAAATATGGCTGGAACAAGAAGGATTTTTACATTGAAAAAATTGGAAAACAAAAAGAGTTAATAAATTTCCTGATAGGAAAAGGTTGTGATCCTAAAATTAGTAATAAGTATGGTCACGATTGTTATAGTAAGACAAGGAATTTATCGGAGGATTTCAGAAATGAAATAATTATATTTTTAGATCAGTGTATTAAAAAGCACAGAAGACGCTGGTGGAAATTTTGGAAATAATAATCTCAAAGTATTAAGCGATAAATGGAAGCAATTGAAAAGCTTAAGAAAATAATTGATTGGTACGCTTTAAATAAAATAGGAGAAGTTCGATTCCTTAATGAACAAAACGATTTAAATTCTTTACAATATATTGAAAATTTATTGGATGAACCATTGCCTCATGATATTTATTCAATCTATAGAATTTATAATGGTGAAAAAGGAAAAGGCTACGGAGCTTTTTTAGGCCATTCTTTCGTCTCTATTCAAGAAATGATGAATAGTCTTGAATTTTCAAAAACGCTCATAAAGCCTAATAATCCTAAAGTACCAAATCAAGAAAAAGCAAATGAGTTAATTCAATCTATCATAGAAATAGTTCAAAGTCATATTCCAAGAGATGTACAACCTGAAATAATTAACGAAAAATGGTATAAAATTGAATTTGAATGCTCTCCCACCTCCAGAAGCGGTCCATACTTTTATCCATCTAAAGAAACCACTGGTAAAGACAGACAGATTATAAAAATTCCTTTTGGGTCTGATTCTGAAAAGCGATTTAGTGAATTTGTCAAAGAACTACATGCCCTTGAATTGAATGATTATAATTGGGATAATATTGAAATAATAGTTTTTGGAAATGGAGATTATGAAGTTAATCGAGCTTATTTCAATTTTGATAATACCTTGCCATTAACCTCTTATCCTGATGGGGCAATAAAAAAGAAGTATTTTCATATAAAGTGGATTCCAATAATTTCTGATTATTCAGGTAATTATATTGGGATTGATTTAGATCCTGACGAAAAAGGAATAAAAGGACAAGTAATTGTTTTTGGAAGGGATGAAGAAGATATGTTCGTTATTGCAAATTCCTGGAATGAATTTCTTGAATTAACATTGAAATTAATTAGTACCCAAGCAGAGTTTTTCCTTTCAGAATCCCATTTGCATAAAATATTAAAGGATTTAATTGTCTCTCAGAAAAATAAATGATGTAAAACTTAAGTTAAAATCGATATTGGTTTAAACTGATTTTAAAATTCTTTCAGTAATTTCATTCATACTTCCTTCTCCATTAACTTCAGCTAAGATTGTTCTCAAAGAATAAAACTCTGCTACAGGTTTGGTTTCTTCATTGTACACTTCAATCCGTTTTTTTATCACTTCAGGATTTTTATCATCTTCCCGGTCTGAAGTTTTCCCCCTTTCAATGCCCCGCTGTATCAACTCATTTTTTTCAACGTTCAAAAGGACTACTTTCTGGATTTGAATACCATGCTTTTTACAGAGAAATTCTAATGTTTTTGCCTGTTGGATTGTCCTGGGATAACCGTCAAGGATTATTCCCTGTGATTTTAAATGAATAGTCAGTTCCCTTTCCACAAGATTTTCAAGTAGCTCATCAGGAACCAGCAGTCCCTTTTTGCTGTACTTTTGGGCAGTCAGGCCAAGCTCTGTTTCCATTTCTTTTTCTTTCCGTAGAATATCTCCGGTAGAAACATGAGCATAGCCTATTTTTTCTGGAAATTCCGATGAAAATGATCAGTCGTTCCGGTTATAAATGATCAGTGATTCCGGATTTATTTGATCAGTTGTTCCGATCAAAGTGATCACTGCTTTTTTAGATAATAGATCATTTTAGGCGATGATCATGCAGTAAAAGTACAACTTTATTTATTTCCCTGCTAATGGTTCTTTTATTAAAAATTGATTCCGGGGATTTGATCAGGGATTCCGGTAAAATGATCACTCATTCCGGGCAAATTGATCAGCGGTTCCGGACAATTTGATCACTTTGATTTTTCTGCTTTTTTCGCTTCCTTCTTTCTCATGGAGTCTCCTTTAATATCTATCCTGTGAGCATTATGGATAATTCTGTCAAGGATGGCATCTGCTACAGTATGTTCTTCTAATAGATCATACCATTTTGCAACAGGCAATTGAGAAGCGATAATAGTAGATTTTTTACCATGCCTGTCTTCAATAATTTCAAGCAGCATTAGCCGATTTGATCCATCCATAGGATGCAGTCCAAAGTCATCCAGGATTAAAATATCCTGTTTTTCTATACGGCTTAATTC
>JAIERY010000424.1 GCA_019746425.1 Cytophagaceae bacterium | reverse complement strand
AGCCTAAAAGAACCAAATATAGAAAGCAGCAAAAGGGAAGACTAAGAGGTATTGCTACAAGGGGACATAAAATTGAATTCGGAACCTTTGCAATAAAAGCACTGGAAGGTGGAAGAATTACCAGCCGTCAGTTAGAAGCTGCAAGGGTTGCTATGACCAGAGCAATGAAAAGAGAAGGTCAGGTTTGGATCAGAATATTTCCTGATAAGCCTATCACTAAAAAACCTGCAGAGGTTCGTATGGGTAAAGGAAAAGGAGCTCCTGAGTATTGGGTAGCTTTGGTTAAACCAGGTACTATTATTTTTGAATCAGCAGGGATTACAAAAGAAGTTGCAATTGAGTCTTTGAGTCTTGCGGCTCAGAAACTTCCAATGAAATTAAAATTTGTTGTACGTCCTGATTACGCAGCATAATATGAAAACGAAAGAGATAAAAGCATTAAGTGTAGACGATCTTAAAGAAAAGATTGCCGGAGAGCAGGAAACTTTAAAGAAAGTAAAGTTTGCTCATTCTATTTCTCCGATTGAAAATCCAATGAAAATTCGTCATACGCGTAAATTAGTTGCAAAACTTAAGACTGAGCTTAACTCAAAAATAAGTCAGAGTTTAAAAAAATAATTGAATATGGAGACCAGAAATTTAAGAAAAGAGAGAGTAGGGAGGGTTGTAAGCAATAAAATGCAGAAGTCCATTACGGTTGCTGTTGAAAGAAAAGTAAAGCACCCTAAGTATGGAAAGTTTTTGAAAAAGACTACCAAATTCATGGCTCATGATGAGAAGAATGAGTGTGGCATTGGAGATTTAGTGAAGATAATGGAAACAAGACCTTTGAGTAAGCAGAAGTGCTGGAGACTGGTTGAAGTACTTGAGAAAGCAAAATAAGAATTCAGATGATCGAGATTTCAGAAATAATCTGATATCAAAATCTAAAAATCTAAAATTAATATGATACAGCAAGAATCAAGATTGAATGTAGCGGATAACAGCGGAGCGAAAGAAGTGCTTGTTATCAGGGTATTGGGAGGAACAAGAAAGAAATACGCTTCTATTGGAGATAAAGTAGTTGTAACTGTGAAATCAGCTCTGTCTTCAAGTAACCTTAAAAAAGGTACAGTTTCAAAAGCTGTAATTGTAAGAACAAGAAAAGAAGTCAGAAGAGCTGATGGATCTTATATTCGCTTCGCAGATAATGCTGTAGTGTTATTAACTGCAAATGATGAGCCAAGAGGTACACGTATTTTCGGTCCTGTTGCCCGTGAATTAAGAGAAAAACAATTCATGAAAATTGTATCATTAGCACCTGAAGTATTATAATTATATGAAGAAGATTGAAAAAAAAATGAAGAAGTTTCATATCCGCAGAGGAGATACTGTAAAAGTTATAGCGGGAGACACTAAAGGAAAAACAGGTACAGTACTTACTGTTCTTACTTCTGAAAATAGGGCAATAATTGAAGGGCTTAACATTGTATCTAAGCATACAAAACCTAGTGCTACCAATCCTAATGGCGGTATTGTGAAAAAAGAAGCTCCTATTCATATCAGCAATCTTATGGTTGTAGAACCTTCTTCAGGAAAAGCTACAAGAATAGGTAGAAAAGCTGATTCAAAAGGAAAAGTTCAGAGATATTCAAAAAAATCAGGGGAGGTAATTAAAAATGGCTAATCCAAGATTAAAAGATAAATATTCTAAAGAGATAGCTCCTATGCTGAAAACCAAATTTCAGTATAAGTCTATCATGCAAGTGCCAAAAATTACAAAAATTGTAGTGAATAAAGGTATTGGCGCTGCTGTAGCAGATAAGAAAATGGTTGATGTAGGAGTTGATGAATTGACGCAGATCACTGGTCAGAAGGCTGTTTCAACCAAATCTAAAGCTGATATATCCAATTTTAAATTAAGGGCAAATATGCCAATTGGTGCTAAGGTCACTTTAAGAGGCGATAGAATGTATGAATTCATGGATCGTCTTATGACTGTAGCTTTGCCAAGGGTAAGAGATTTCCGTGGTGTAAATGATAAAGGTTTTGATGGCAGAGGGAACTATACACTTGGAGTGAAAGAGCAAATTATATTTCCTGAGATCAGTATCGATAAAGTAAGTAAGATCTCCGGGATGGATATCACATTTGTAACAACAGCAAACACTGACGAAGAAAGTTTAGAATTGTTGAAGGCTTTTGGAATGCCTTTCGCAAATCAAAATAAATAACATATGGCAAAAGAATCTGTAAAAGCTAGAGAAAGAAAAAGAGCGAAAGCTGTATCTAAATATGCTGAGAAAAGAAAAGCATTAAAAGCAGCTGGTGACTATAAAGCATTAGACAAGCTACCTAAAAATGCATCTCCTGTTAGACTTCATAACAGGTGTAAGCTAACTGGCAGACCAAGAGGATATATGAGAAAGTTCGGTATTTCAAGGGTAACTTTCCGTGACCTGGCGTCTGCAGGTAAAATACCAGGAATGACAAAAGCGAGCTGGTAAAACCGGTAAGGCTTTTAATATTGCAAATAAATTATTATCTTTGCAGCCCTATTTTAGGGCTTTTAGTTTTAAAAAATTAGTGAAAAATGGATCCAATAGGAGATTTTCTAACAAAATTAAGAAACGCGATCAAGGCGCATCATCGTATTGTCGAGATTCCTTCTTCAAGCATTAAGAAGGAAATGACAAAGGTTTTGCATGATAAAGGGTATATCCAAAACTATAAGTTTGAGGATGATAAAGTTCAGGGTAAAATCAAGATTGCTTTGAAATACGATTCTTTTTCAAAACAACCGGCAATTGTAAAAATTGAAAGAGTTAGTACTCCTGGATTAAGAAAATATGTTCCTGCGACTAATTTACCTAGAGTATTAAATGGTTTAGGTATTGCTATTTTGTCAACTTCTAAAGGAGTAATGACTGATAAAGAAGCGCGTGAACTGAATGTTGGTGGTGAAGTATTGTGTTACGTTTATTAATAAAATAGAGTTATGTCAAGAATTGGAAATAAACCCATCAAATTACCTGCTAAAGTTGAAGTTTCTGTTTCAGCGGGAAAAGAGGTCGTAGTTAAAGGACCGAAAGGAAGCCTTACGCAACCAATTGACAGGGATATTACTGTGGAAGTAACAGATTGTAATGTAATTGTTAAAAGACCTACAGAACAGAAGAGACATAAGGCATTGCATGG
>JAIERY010000176.1 GCA_019746425.1 Cytophagaceae bacterium | reverse complement strand
AGAATGATCCAGCAGGGGATCTATCAGCAGCTAAGCCCGATATACGAACAAGAGTTTTCCATGCACAGTTATGGATTTAGGCCAGGGAAGAAGCAAAGATGTCTCTGCATTACTATAAAAATTCATCATTGTATTTCCAGTTGTCACTATTTTAAAATGCTTGACGCATTTTAGGTAGCTGGAAGCTACCTGAAGATATAGTCCGGAGCAAGCATGCTCCGGACAGCTCTCTATTTTAGCTTTTCTGGAAAAGGGAAATCCTGTCCATTAATCTTTTTTAAAATACGAATATTCGTGTGTTTTTATATCGCTTTTCCGTGGACAGTAACGGTAAGGAGTATAGAATGGGTATTTACTTGCGAGCGGAGCAGATTTGAATCATCCCAAGGCTTATTTAAAATGATTTGAGGAAATGTTTGTTAACTCACAGCTCTACCAATACTCATAAACATATTTATAATGTATTTTAGGCTTACCATTCTCAAAGCTTATTTCCTCCCTTATATTTCCAGATACTTTAATTAACTCAGTTTGCAATAAATCTTCACCTGATAAACTATATGTAGCTTGCTCAATTAATTCTCTTGACTCATTATGTTTCCAAATAACTTTATGAACAATTTTACCTTCTCTATTAGATTCAACCATTTCAATTCTTTTATTTTTATCATCATAGTTATATACAATTTGAAACTGATATGCATATTCATAAAATTCAGAAATGATTTCCTTTATTCTTCCCTTTTCGTCATACTTATAAGATATTGGATAAACACCTTTAACGTCATCAACAATAATAATTTTAATTACTTGATTATTATCATTGTATTGAACTATTTTTTCTCTAATATCAGTAGATTCAAACTTTTTATAATCTTTCGAAGGGATTACTTTCTCTTTTAGTAATTTGTTCTTACTATCATAAGAATTTACTTGTGTATACAAAAAAGTACCATCCCAATTATATACTTTTTCCCATATAACCTTACCCATATAACACACCCTTATTTTCTTGCCATTGCCATAGCTTGTTATTTTTAACAATTCTCCGTTTTTATAATCAAACTCTTTTCTAAAGACTTCTTGATTATCTGAAGAAAAGGAAATAATTTCTTTTAATGTAAAATCTTTATCATATTTATATTCTTCATACGCAACATTTTCATCTAAGTACTTTATATGGTCAACTCCCAAGTCATTGTAAAAAAACTCTTTCTTTGTTTTGACAATTAAATTTGAATCTATAAATAGTTCTTTGAGTATTTTACATTCAGAATTATATTGATAAATATTTTTTGAAATAGTATCCCCCAAACCGTTTAACATTATTTTCATGCTTATATAGCCACAAGTATCATAACGATAAATTTTTGATAATCTAAATTTATCGGAAGTGCTATCCTTTAAATAAACCATTTCTGTTTTTATACTATCATTTTTGTTTTGCGTATCATTAAAATACTCGTACTCACAATTATTGCATTCTAAACATAGTTGTCCTAAAACTTTAGGGCTAAAAAAAAGAATTAGCAAAATTGAAAATACTATTAGTCTAGCCATAGACGTAATGATTAACTATACAATATTATTCCCAGTATTTTTACCGTTGAAATTGAGGAGTGGATTTGTAACCTCCTTCTATATAATGACTAAAGTTAAAATAAATTGTAATACCAGCATAGTTATTTCTATAAGCGGGCTCCCACGCCAAAAGCAGCTCTTGCACCTACTACATATCCACTACCTTTTTCAGTTGTTGTTGTGGGTTCACCATTTGGCTTTGTTCTTGTAGTATTTTGCATATAGTTTGTAAACCCGAATGTTGTTGCCGTAGTTGTTTCGTTAACAATGGTAGTACCATTGGGTTTTGTAATTGTTTCACTATTTACATTAAGTCCTGAAGTTCCGTAGCCAAAACCAAAGCCTGATGTTTCACGACTCTCTTTCCCACCCGCAACAAAAATATTTCCTTTCCCAAACTCAAATAAAGTTGTACTTTTATAATTAGCATCAAGACCTATCTCGCCTACCTCTGGCACTTTGACATCAAATTCTTGCAAAAAAAAGGCACCTCAAATTTTTTAGCCTCTTCAAATTATGCTCCGAAATTTAAAAGAAATTACGCTGTCTGTCTGATACAAAAATTGAAACATGCAGGTTAATTCTGATTGATTTTCCTTAGAAGAAATAAGAATTAATTCCTCTTTTATTCCTTTCTTTTTTATCTCCTTTACTAAGGAATTATAGATCTCTTTTCCATTGATTTTAGAATTGATTTCCAGGATCTCTTCCAAGTAATCCCAATTCTCAATATGAATTTGCTGGTTCATGTATTTTAATTTAAAAAGCCTCTCCATCTGAAAAGGCTTCTTTGAAATGCATTTGTCATTTATAATTTATACTGAATCAACAACACTTCATTATCGTCAGCATTAATATCAAAATCCATACTAAATTGATTATTCTCTTTATCTCTCAAAATAACTCCTGATAAATGTAATAATTCAATACTATCACTTTTAGAAAATTTAAATCCCCAGGTATTGAAGCCTTTAACTTTCCCAAATCTATCTTCTGCTTTAATCATATCATCTATTAATCTATTCTTATCGTAACGAATAATACTGTTATCATTTAGCATAGTCTTAATTGTATCAAAACTTCCATCTTTTATTAAGTTTACAACCTTAGCGTAGGTATTCATTTTTAATCTAACAATCTCCAAATTCCTTACAGGAAATCCAAATGTTTGCTTTTTCTCATTTTTAAAAATGACTACTACTCTAATCTCATCGTAGGTTGTTTTTTCTTTCTGTAGATTTTTGTAAAAAATATAAGCCGAATTTGAAGCAATCATATCGGGATGGTTCTTATATATCTTTATTATATCATCCTGATTCAAATTAAGTTCTAATTCAAAGAATTTACTATTCTCTTTTGTGGTAGAGGCAAAATAACCAACTGAGTAATTACATTTACCACCATAATATTTCAAAATTTCTTTCACCCCCTTATCCTCATTTTCTGTAAGGCTAACTAAATTTGAAAATACAGTAGATTTTTCCTCGCCTTCTTTTTTCTTCACACAAGAAAGTAGTAAAAAAACTATTGCAAAAAATATAACATTTGTATTCATATATTACTC
>JAIERY010000373.1 GCA_019746425.1 Cytophagaceae bacterium | reverse complement strand
TTTTAAAAGAAAAAGAAGCAAAAAGAAAACAACTACGATAGTAGTAATAGTGGTCTAAAGAAAGGGGAGTACAATATCTTTATCTATTTCCACTCCATCAGAATGAATAGTCACGCTTAATATCTTTTCTAAACGAATATTTGTGTTTTTACTTTCGCCCATAAAAAGAACTCGTTTATTGGTTAAATATAAATTGCCGCTGTCAATTTGAGTCCAATATCCTCTTCTCTCCTCATGCCACTCTACAAAGTCTTCGTAATAACAAATTTCATTTTTTTGCAAGTTTACATCAACATCAATTGCTGGAAGTTCTTTGTTTTCAATGGCCCAAAATACTTTTAGCTTGTCTAAATATTGTTGAGTTTTCTTGTCGGTCGCAATTTCAACATTTAAACTCTTCGCTATCAGACTTAATTCTTCCTCTTCTTTCGGAGAGAGTAGCTTATCAGAAATTGCTTTTTCGAGATAATCTTTTATAAATTTACCTCTGGTTTCCTCAGATATTTTTTTAGCTATTGATTCATCCAGTTGTACTTCAGATTTTAACTTCTCAAGGAATTCCTTTTCCTTTTCATCCAGTCTTCCGTCTGCAATAGCTTCTTCGATAGATTTTTTATAAACTAATCCAGCTATTTCATCATGAAGTTTCTTAACTGCTTGATCATTTAGGCCAAGAATCAACTTTAAGTGTGTTAAATTTTCTGACTCCTCTTTTGATAAAATCTTATCTTTTAAATAATGGTTAAGGTATACAGCATAAAACTCTTCTATGTTTCTTGGAAAAAACTTGAGTAGGTTAACTTTATATTTGGAAGATAATTTTGATAGATCTGTTTTTGAAATTTCTTTAACTTGTTTGGTTGCAAGTAAATTGTTTAGCTCTATGATAGCATTATCTTCGGGATGCTGTTTTAATAGCTTTTGTAAAAAACTCTGTTTTTGCAAAGGCACAATTTGGAATACATTACTCATTATCGATGGATGTATGTTTTATTTCCATTACTATTTATATAATATTTTCCTCCCCTCGGACCTGTAAACACGACATGACCATTATAATACTCAGTATTATCTTCGTAGGCTTTCTGTTGCTCTAGTTTTCTTTTCCTTGCTTCAGCCTTTTCTTTCCGTTCTTCTTCATGTGCAAGTTTTATAGAATCCTGCTGACGTTTAACAAACTCTTTCTTTTTTAAGCTAACAAAGCTTGCTTTTGTGAAGTGTGGATTTTTAATACTATCATTCGATAGAGTGACCCAGTTATTATATTCCCCATCAGTAATGAAAGGATATGCGGAAAGAAATTCTTGTTTAATCTTTTGCTTCCTTTCTTCCTCTTCTTTTCTTTTTTTCTCCTCAGCTAAAGCTTTTTCTTGTTTTGCTTTTTCTACGGCAGCAGCTGCTTTTTCTTCAGCTTGATAATCAGGAAGGGTGAAAGATGCAATGCCAATGCAGATTAAAATGAAAATTGATCTTAGCTTTAAATTAAAATTAAATTGAAGAGTTTCCTCAATGATCTTAGTAACGTCAGGTATTAAAACTACTCCGGCTATTAAAAGTGGCAAACCCACATAAAACCTTGTGAAAATATTTATAAGACCAGCGAGAATAAAAATTCCACTACCGGCAAGAAGTAAATATTTAATTAAGTCCGAATTTCTTTTGACTTTATCAGCCTTACTAAAATCAATATTTACTCGTGAGTGTTCAGGAATAAGATTAGGAACGTATTTCATATTATTGCGAAATAGCTTCAACAACTTCCAAATTGTATTCTTTTACATCATCTGGTAAGAATACTTTTTGTTTAAAGGGAACAGAGGCGTTCGGACGAACAAATTCATATATCGTAAAAAATTTTTCTCCCAATAAAGTCTTTGTCTTTGAATAACAAGAAAGCTTAAGCTTAACATCTTTATAACTAGCAAGTGTAGCAGAATTGGAAATTGATCCTTCAAATACACTCTCTCCTATCAGATTAATCCGAGCCGTTCCTTTTACTGTTAAATAGCTTAATGGATCAGATGATTCCTTCTGTAATAACTCCATCCTGATTTCTTCTGGTGATTTTGCCACTTCGGCTTGATAGGTTTCTGTATAGGCAGATTGTTTGCCCATGTTAAATACTACAATTGCTACGAGGATTAGAGCGATTGCAATTCCTCCTATTAGAAGTTTCTTTTTCATGTAATTAAAAAATTTGGTGTAACTATAAAAGCATCACCTATTTACAAAAAAATAGATGTTTGTCCAATTATTTTCTTGTTTTATAGCCTGAAAAAGAATGTTTTATCGTCAAAATGGTGCTTTTTGACTATTTTATAATCCACCCTTTTAGGTTCGACCCCTAGTCGGACTCAAACCTTAAATTGCCCATATTGAAGAATTTTTGAGTGAATCCAAAACTCATTTTCTAAGCCTTATAATTCTGAAAATCCCACCAAACCCGGCTTCTTCGTCAATCTCCTTTTGAAAACCGGTATTAAATAAAATATCTCCTAATCTTCTATTAATATTTGTTGCTATCAAATTTGTAACAGGATTAAAAACTTTTCTTAATACACCTACCTTTTTATCATCAGCCAAAAATTTATCAAAAACCATTACAACTCCCCCTTTTTTCAAAACTCTTTGAACTTCTAAAATACATTTATTTGGATCAGGGATAACTGCCAGTATCAAATGGAGGAATACTACATCAAACGAATCGTCAGGCAAATCCAGCTTTTGACCATCACCCACTTTCGCATTAATAGCCATATTTAACTTCATAGCCCGTTTGCGCATTTTGTTAACCATACCAGGAGTAATATCAATTGCGACAATATGCTTGTTTGGCTTTAACCACTGTAAATCCAATCCAGTGCCTGCACCTACAATTAAAATTTTATCAGTAGGCTTTATACCGGCTAATTCTATGGATCTCTGCCTTTGCCTATTAAATATATTCCCTATTACATCATAAACAGGCAGGTAAACAGTATATCTGATTTTATTCCAAGTGTTGGTATTAACTTCCATATTGATTGACTTTCTGGAACAATTATAATACTCCCCTAAAATTGAACCACTAGTTAAGGATTAATTGTATAACTTTAAACTAGTGAAAAATGAGAA
>JAIERY010000092.1 GCA_019746425.1 Cytophagaceae bacterium | reverse complement strand
TCAACCAAGCACGAACTTTGATAGAAGCACAAAGCTTGATTTAACCACTGAACCGCCACTTTTGGGTAGGTGCTGTTGGCAGTAGTAGTTCTTTATCTGAAGAGTCCAAATTTCAGTCCTACGTAACCTGTCAAGCCTGAAATGTCTGACTGATTGAAGTTTCTATAATTCATTTGTCCAACGAATCGATAGCCTGCACCAATGTTAAATCTTACGTATTTGTGCAAATTTACTTCCAATAAAGCTGATGGTTCAATTTGAAAAAAGTTTTGTTCCCCAAGCCCTGCGTCTCCGTTTTCATTGTCCATTTGAACTTCACTATATCCAACATAAAGAGGAAAAGTCAAGTGAACGACTTTTTTTGAAAACAAAGTGTATTCAGCAAAGCCACCTACTGTCCAATAGTCCATATAGATATTCTGAATAGTTTCACTTTGCGGTCTAATTTGGTTTAATGAAGTATTAAAGTAAGCACCAAATGAAAACTTGTCTTTTAAATTAATACCACCACGCAAATTAAATAATGATGCAGTATTGCCGTCAATTTGAGTTATGCCATAACTTGGGGCAACAAAGAAGCCTAAGTCTTTCGTGCTTATTGGGTTTCCACTTCCCAAAAGTGTTTTTGCTTCGTTGTTGTCTTGGGCATATAGGCTAAATTGAAATATTGTCAAGCAAACAAAAGCTAGTGATGAAATGATTTTCTTGTTCATATTAATTGTTGTTTTAAATTGTTACTGTTTTTGGAATTGTACTATATCGCCATTATCGTCAAAGCGAATAGTGGTAGCATTTTGTGAAATAAAATACCAGTCGTCTGAAAGTTCAAAAAGGATACTATTGCTAGGAAATGTCATTCGCAGCTCAGTTCTGTTATCGTCACGAAAAACCAAGTAAGTGCCATTTATTGTTTCACTTGCTTGTGTTGCTGTAACTGTTCCGTTTTCATAGAATACGAAAAGATATTGACTGAACTGTGTTGTTTTATTAGGTCCTTCTTCTATCAGTTCAGTAATCCTTAGTCCGTTTTGAGTTCTCAAAAATTCATTCACGGATGAAATACTGTTGATTGTTGGACTTACATCATCATCTTTTTGACAAGACAAAATGCCAACAGAAAGGCAAAGCATAAAAATTAGTTGTCTCATTTGTTTGTATTTTAAATTAGTCTAAATAACAATAGTGTTTGAAAATTGTTTTGTCATAGGGGTCGCTTTTGTTACTATTACTGCCAACGATGGGATAAGAGTATTGCTCTTATCCCATATATAGCCATAGCTAATCTAAGGGATTTTTTACTTTTTTAAAAGCATCTACCGCCACATAAGTGTAAATTTCTGTGGTTTTAGTACTCGAATGCCCTAATAACACTTGTATATAACGAATATCCGTACCCGATTCAAGTAAATGCGTGGCAAAGCTATGACGCAACATGTGAGGTGTAACCCTCTTTTTAATCCGTCCTTTGGCCGCTGACTGACTAATAATATTCTTAATGCTGGCGCTGCTATATCGCTCACCATTTACACCTTCAAACAAATAAACCTTTGGCTTCCATTTTACAAAATACTCCCGCAAATCTTTCAAAACCTTCTCCGAAAGAAGGGTATACCTGTCCTTATTTCCTTTAGCCCCCGCTACCCTTATGAGCATTCTCTTGCTGTCTATATCAGTAAGCTTCAACTTCAACAACTCGCCTCTTCTTAAGCCTGCAGAATACAAGAGAGATACAATGCAGCGATGCTTTATATTATTCGTGTTTTCTATAATAGCAAGTACTTCCTCTTTGGAAAGCACTTTAGGTAACTTCACTTCTTTCATCGGACGCTCTATTTCATAAAACCGGTTAGGCATATCCAGCACTATTTCGTAATAAAATTTTATGGAATTTATTGCCAGGTTAATAAAAGAATTTGACCGGCCTTTCTTCACCAGTTGCGACAAATATTCCCGTACATGTATTTCATTCAGTTCTTCAATCTTAAGATCCTTATAGTAGTTTATAAAAGCCTCAAAACAATTTACATAAGAGTGTATAGTACTGTTAGAATATTTTCTTAATTCCAGCTTCTGCAAATATTCCTTCGGACAAGACCTAAACCCTTCAGGAAGATTTCTTTTCTCAGTCCAGCTGATGTCACCGCTCTCTAAGCCGGTATTAACAGGCCTGTTATTTGAGAAATAACGACAGTTCACCCAGGCAACTCCTTTGAATTTTCTGAATAAAACATTGAAATTTTCCGGAGTGTTTTTAATATATACCATATTATGCTCCTTGCTCCATCGGGGATCTGGCAACTCCTTTATAAGCGCCTGAATTACCTTGTTAGGATAAAACTGCATCCCTATCTTTTTCTCATTATTTAAAAATAAATGACGTAATGTCACGGATAATATTTTTTCCATTTGTAATTCTAAAAAAATTCAATAAAATTAAACGGGGATTAAACGGGTAATATCCGGGTAATATCCGGATAATAACCACTTAATTAAAATCAGCTATGAAAAAAATATGCCCTGTCTGCCATGGCGCAGTTATCGGTAGGTCAGATAAAATTTATTGCTCCGAACAATGCAGATCCATCACCAAGTATGAGAAGAAAATTACCAGCCAGTCTTTTTTTGTGACGGTAGACAAACAACTGAAAACAAATCGCAAATTATTAAAGAAATACAACCTGAGCGGATACACTACCCTGCGAAAAGATGTACTCCTGGAAAAAGGGTTTGATCCTCACTTTTTCACACACTACTGGAAAAATCAAAAAGGTCAGATTTACCTGTTCTGTTATGACTATGGCTTTCTGGAAATAATTAAAGAAAATACCAAAAAATATCTTCTGGTAGAATGGCAGGACTATATGCGCAGAAAGCGCTAATATAAATCAAACTTTGCCATCTTTATTTAATTCGTACTATTGTTAGAGAAAAGTATATTAAAAAGACTGCACTATGGTTTTTAAAATAGCAGCATCATCCGGTTCCGAAAAAAAGAGATTTAACTAAACTACCTTCGGCTGAAGCCGAAGGGTTTGGTATGGGCTGAAAGCCCACTAAAGTTATTCCGAAATCTTGAA
>JAIERY010000321.1 GCA_019746425.1 Cytophagaceae bacterium | reverse complement strand
GCACCTGGATGCAGGAAGTTCGGAAGGTAAAATTTTTCTAGCCGCTCCTCTAAATAAAGAAGACGTTATTCATCTTGCAGAAAAGAAAGAGGTTATTAAATGGGATCATCAGAAAGGGGAAATTGTGGAAAGATCTGAATTGCGCATCGGCGAAATAATTATAGAAACTAAACCTCTTAAAAATATTTCGCCGGAAGGCAAAAGTAAAATTCTTTGCGAGGTGCTGAGATCGGAGGGAATAAACCTGTTGCCCTGGGATGATCAGACGAGAGAGTGGCAGAAGCGTTTGTTGTCTCTTAAACTCTGGCGCCCTGATGAAGCCTGGCCTGATGTAAGTGATGAAGTGCTGCTTGCCACCGCGGAAGAATGGCTGGATCCTTATTTAACGAACATCAGAAAAAGAGAAGATTTTAAAAAGCTGGATCTGCAAAACATCCTTATTACATTATTACCCTGGGATCTGCAGCAGAAATTTCAGCAGCTTGTACCTGAAAAAATGGAAGTGCCCACCGGATCGCAGATCAGGCTGGAATATCAGTCAGATGGAAGGCCTCCGGTGCTGGCAGTGCGGTTGCAGGAAGTTTTCGGATTAATGAATACACCGAGTGTCAATGAAGGACGTACTAAAGTGCTGATGCATCTGCTTTCCCCTGGTTATAAGCCTGTCCAGGTAACTCAGGACCTGCAAAGTTTCTGGAAAACTACCTATGCTGAAGTGAGAAAAGAACTGCGGGTGCGTTATCCCAAGCATCACTGGCCGGAAGATCCGTGGACAGCAGAAGCAGTAAGAGGAGTAAAAAGAAAGAATCCTAAATAATTATAGCTAAATTGAACAAATATAATCTCCATATAAAGTGAACAAAATAAGATTAGTCATTTCCTTGTGCGCATCGGGTATATTATTTTCCTGCTCGACAGGCAACAGCACTGAGTCACTGCAAGCTGATTCTCTGGAAAGTAAAAAAGAAATCACGCTCTATCTGTTAAAAAGTTATAAGACGGGAGAAATAAAATCTTCTTCTGCAGAGATTGTTTCTTATGATCCGGATTCAAAAAGGCTTTTTGTGGTGAACTCCATTGCAAACAAACTGGATATACTCAATTTTTCAAAACCTTCGGATATTCATACGGTAAAGTCTTTAAGTATGGATGAATATGGAAGTACTATCAATAGCGTTGCCGTAAAAAATAAAATTGTTGCGGTTGCTGTCGACGCAAAAAATCCGCTCCTCAATGGATCGGTAGTCTTTTTTGATACCGAAGGAACTTACCTTAATAAATTAACAACGGGAGTAAGGCCCGACATGCTTACATTTACTCCCGATGGAAAAAATATTGTCATCGCCTGTGAAGGTGAGCCTAATGATGATTATTCTGTTGATCCGGAAGGCAGCATTACGATCATCAATTTAAGTAATAAAATTTCTTCCCTGACACAGAAGGAAGTTTATACTATTGATTTCAAATCATATAATGATTCTCTGGACGTACTAAGAAAAAGAGGCGTAAGAATTTTCGGACCTAAAGCAACAGTCGCTCAGGACCTGGAACCGGAATATGCTGCAATATCTGCCGATTCCCGCACCGCCTGGATTACTTTGCAGGAAAATAACGCGGTGGCAATTGTGGATGTGCAGGGGAAATTTATTCGCAGTATTGCTGCTTTGGATTCCAGGGGATTTGAAGTAAGCTCTGCGCGTGTGCCTGCATTATCCTGTCCGGTAAAAGGAATTTTTCAACCCGATGGAATTACCTCTTTCAATTTGAATGGTAAAACTTACCTGGTAACAGCAAACGAAGGTGATGTAAGGCATTATGAAGGATTTAAGGAAATTATAAAGTTGGGAAGTGATGACTATAAGCTTGATGAAAAAAAATATCCCGCATCCACTCAGATGAAAGATAAAGAGAACCTTGGGAAACTGAATGTAAATAAATACGAGGGGGACCTGGATGGCGACGGCGACATAGACGAAATTTTTTGTTATGGCAGCAGATCCTTTTCTATATGGGACAGCAGCATGACTAAATTATATGACAGCGGTGATGATTTTAAAAAAATTGCCTGCGAAAATGAGCAATACTGTAAGTTCAATGAACGCTTTGAGGAGATAAAAGAAAATAATAAGCTTGACAACCGCGGTCCTGAACCGGAAAGTGTCGTAACAGGAAAGATCGGTAAAAATATTTATGCATTTATTACACTTGAACGCTATGGAGGAGTAATGGTCTATAATATTACAGATCCGGTAAATCCATATTTCATCCAGTATATTAATAGCAATGAAAAGGGCAGCGAAGCAGAATCCAGACCGGAGGGTATTTTGTTTATTCCAGCTTCAAACAGTCCTTCAGGAAAAAATATGGTCATTGTAGCTAATGAAGGTACGAGTGTAATTGATATTTATGAGATAAAAGTAAAGTGATCGTTGAGTTTGCTCTTCCATCGGGAAGCCTGCGTTAGATTGAGCAGGCTTCCTCCGGATGATAAAGTACCGTCTTTATTTAATGGCAGCTTCATGAATGCATAAAATATTTCCCTCTGTATCTTTAAACCACGCAGCTTTTTCAGTTCCTTTTTGGTAAATGTGGTTTTTAGTTTTGATATTAGGGATATCATAATCCTCAAATTGTACCCCTTTGCTTTCAAGGTTTTGTACTTCAGGTTCAATTTTTTCTACTTCAAAGGTGAGTACTGTATGGTCTGCTTTGGTAGGAGTTTCTCTTTTGTAAATAGATATATTGAGCCCATTGCCGGCGCTCATGATCAATTCTCCGTTTACGGCTTTTATTGTCTTAAGTCCTAATTTGTTTTCATAAAAACTCTTTGCTCTGTTGAGATCTGTAGCCGGAAGAGTCGGCATGATTTTTATTTGTTTTTGCATGAAGGTTGAATTTTTGTGTGTATGCAAAACTTCTGTTACAGCGCTATGTTTGGTTTTTAAATATCTTATAAAAGAATATCAGTAATAATATTTCAGGGACTAGTTCTACTTTAACACATTTAACCACTTGATTTAAATAAATTTAATTCAATGTCTTTTTTTCTTCTTTGATGTCG
>JAIERY010000427.1 GCA_019746425.1 Cytophagaceae bacterium | reverse complement strand
TACAATAATCTTTTTATACTTATCAGGTTTAGTAATAATTTCCAATCTTTGATAGTGTCTGTCGAGAAATATGTTTCATTAAGACACATCCTTGAATTTCGTATGTGCTTAAAAAGAAGATAATAATCCATAGCTGTAACTTAAGAAGTAAAAATAAAAAATAATTTTTATTTTGTTGAGAGTAGTTGGTGGTCGGTGTGCCACGCGACCACGGAGAGATATAGTCATCGAAAGTTTCAGAAGCGAGTTTCATTTAAGCTTCCCTCGCCCTGTGAAATTACTCAGTCCAATATTTCAAGTCAGGATCTGCGCTAAATTTATTTTACTCTGAATTTGTGTCTAATTGATTTTTCTCCTTATCCAATCCTTTACAATCTCTTCAAGAATATTCAAAGGAAGGGATCCTTGAGTTAAAATCAGTTCATGATATTCACGTAAATCAAAACTACTCCCTAATTCCTTTTTAGCTTTTTCTCTTAGCTCAAGTATCTTCAACATTCCGATTTTGTATGTAGTAGCCTGGCCAGGTAAAACAATATATCTTTCTACTTCTTTTATACAATCGGTTAATGAATTGGGAGTGTTTTCAACAAGGTAATTGATAGCCTGTTGTCTGGTCCATTTCTTATAATGTATTCCTACATCAACCACAAGCCTGCAAGCTCTCCATAACTCGAGAGAAAGCCTTCCAAAATCCGAATACGGATCTTGGTAGAAACCTATTTCTTTGGGAATATATTCTGAATACAACCCCCAACCTTCTACATAAGCCAGGTAACTTCCATATTTTCTAAAACTAGGAATATCAGCCAGCTCCTGTGAAATTGCAATCTGCATATGATGTCCCGGAATCGTTTCATGATATGTCAAAGCCTCCATTTCATATTGTGAAATAGCAGCCATGTCATGAAGATTAACATAATATATACCCGGTCTTATCCCATTAGGGGCAGGTTCCTGGTAAAAAGCTACAGGTACTGATTCTTCTCTAAAATCTTCAACAGGTTTTACGATTAAATCTGCTTTAGGCTTAGTAATAAAAAGCTCATCAAGTTTGCATTCTATATTCTCAACCAACTGAATTGTTCTATGTAAATATGCTTTCCTTCCGGAGCTGGTATTAGGATAATAAAATTGCTTATCATTTTTAATGAATTCAAAGAAAGCCCCGATATCGCCTTTAAAATTTACTTTTGCTTTTATACATTCAATCTGGGATTTAATTCTATCAACTTCCCTTAACCCCATATCAAATATTTCGTCAGGGGTTAAATTTGTAGTAGTATTATATTTTAAGGCATATCTGTAAAAATCTTCCCCATTAGGAAATTTCCAGGCACCTTCATCAGTGGATGCTCTTTTTTCTAGTTTCTCCAAATAAGAAATTAACCTTTGATAAGCGGGCCCCACAGATGTTAACAGTATAATACCCGCCTCTTTGATCAACGCTGCTTTATCTGAATTGCTAATATTAGTTAATGCATTAATTTTTTTTGAAAAATCTTCCAATAGAACACTTTTAACAGATGTCTTTTCAAATGGAGCGCCCTTTAAAATATTTTTACAGTCCTGAATAACACTTTTGAATACAAATTTTGGAGGAGTTATTCCCTTCTGGGATCTAAGAGCTATGTTACTTATAAGCTGGTCAAATAAAATATTTATCTTTGAAAGCCGGCTAAGATAATCTTTGGCATCTTTATCGTCATTCACCTGATGAATATTAATGAGAAAAGAGGAAGCTTCCGCATGAAGACCGAATACCTGGTTGACAGGATAATTATAAAACCGATATTTAAACCCTTCTATCTTAAGCGTCGCGTTATACTCATACAATCTGTAACTAAGTTTGGTTTGATTATCTAAAGCATCGTAATTGAGGGTGTTTTTTAATGTGGTAATATTTAATTTTAATATATTCATCTCCATTATTTCATGCACATCAGAAATATCATCCCACTTATCGTAATCCTTTTTAATACCCAGGGAAGATTGGCACATTGGATGTCTATCTACGTATTCATTAAATACTTTTTCAAAAAAACTATTTGCCTTTTCTGATTCTATTTTTATTTCTTCATCACTATATTTTTTTTCACAATAATTATAGGAAGAGGCGGGAAAACCCAGCGCTAATAATACTAGTATAAAAATTTTCTTCATTTCAGCTCCTCCCTGTCATTGAAAAATAATAATAGAGATATATGATATCCCTTCTCGCAAAACAGCAAAAGCGCTAAGGTGTGCTGTAAGGTGACAGCAAAGGTAGCGACACCTGCATGAAAGGAGCGAAAGAAAAAGATTAAAAGCACGAGGCATTTTTTTACAATAATTAAATGTTGTTTTCATGTCTTTATAATGCAAGTTGTATTTCAAGCCTGACTGAATTATTCTGATTAATGCCGACCTGAAATTTGGTAAGCATAAATTTTTTATTCGTGCGTATTGTTCACAATCTGAACCCATCCACTGAAGTCTCCTTCTTTGGAAGTTATATTATAATAATATATTCCATCTGATTCGCCTGGTGCGTCCCAATCATTTTTGTAATCTTCAGAATGATAAATTAATGTTCCCCAGCGATTGTAAATTTCTAACTTCGTTACATTATAAAATCCCCGAAGCTTAAAAATATCATTGTCTCCGTCATCGTTGGGAGTAATAAGATTGGGAATAAATAAAGGCAGACAGTCGGCCGGATAAACCAAAATACTATCTGTTGTTTCACAACCATCCTGATTTGAGGCACGAACCGTATACCGGGCAGGCGACGAGGGAATATCAATCAGGATATTGGAGCCGGTAAAATTTCCAGGCTTCCATACATATTTAATGCTCTGACATGGAATTTTTACAGCCACTCCTGTTGAAATATAAAAAGTATCAAAAGGAACGATACTACTTCCAAAATTTTTAATTCCTATCGCTACCTCCGTCCCTCCCGTAGATACCAATTTTATAGTTCCGTTGCACCACCCTTTACCATTAATATCCTGTCCATACACATAATAAATTCCCGGAGGAAGTT
>JAIERY010000243.1 GCA_019746425.1 Cytophagaceae bacterium | reverse complement strand
TGATTGTGCAGCCGCTGTTAGCTGGGTATATGAAAATATTAAAACGCATAAGGGCAATCCGCAAAGGGTATATGTATGCGGACATTCTGCAGGAGGACATTTGTCTGCGTTGATCTCTTTAAATAAAAGTTACCTTTTAAAAATTTCCCCCGTCACAAGTATTATCAGGGGATGTATCTTAATTGATACTTTTGGTTTGAACATAGATTATGTAATGTTTAACAATGCTTCTTTCTTTGTAAAAGAGCTGGAGAAAGTTTTTTCTAAAGATCCTGAAAAATGGCGCAAAGCCGCGCCTGTAAATTATATCAAAGAAAGCAATAATATTCCTTTCCTGATTTTTACCGGTGAAGATACCTATCCTTATCTTAAAATGGATAATATGATATTTATGATGAACCTGGAGGAACATAAAGTTCCTTTTAAAGAGAAAAAAATTCCTCATAGAAACCACCGGGAAATGATTACTGAACTACACCATGCACAGGATGTTATGTATGATCATATTTGTAAGTTTATTTCAGAAAATATTTATCAAAAATCAGAAAGCTGAAATCCTTTTCAATGCGATTATGTTATGATTTTATATTTAAAAAAAGATTTTAAAAAAGGAGTTTTATGAAAACTTTCATGATGGGAATAACGCTGTTTGCGGTAATGCTTTTTAGTAATGGAGCCTTTGCCGGACCGGGAAAAATGTTAAAAAGGATTGTAACAGCGCCAATAGATGCAGCAGAATTTGTAGGAGATGCAGTATTGGATGGTGTAACGGAAACCGCTGAGCTTGGTGCGGAAGCAGGCGAACTCGTGTTGCAGGATGTGCCGGAATTTGCGGTGGATGCAGTAGCAGATGGAGTGACAGAATCCGGAGAATTGGCTGTTGAAGTTGCAGAGGTAGCAGTACTGGATGTTCCGGAAGCGGCGATAGATGGTGCGCTGGATTTAACAACAGAAACAGCTGAGCTTGGAGTGGAAGCAGGTGAATTAATATTACAGGATGCACCTGAGGCGGCCATAGATGGTGTTGTGGATGCAACAACAGAGACAGGAGAAATATTATTTCAGGATACCCCTGAATTTATTATAGAAGCAGTTACAGCTCCTTTCTAATGATCCAGTTCATCAGAAAAAAATAAGCCCGTATTGGTACGGGCTTATTTTTTTAATTAATGATGAGATTTATGCATTGATTTTTTATTCTTATGCGGTTTGAACGGCTGATGGTGTTCTGCTTTTCTTTCTCTCCACCATGCGCATGAAGTAATTACGGGGGTAAGTAAAAAAACTATAAGGCAATATAATAAGTATTTTTTCATAAAGTGCCGGGGTATTAATCTGGGTCAAATTTAAATAAAATTATTGAATTCTTTTTAACCTTCCTTTTACTATCCGGTTTATCTGGGGAATCAAATTTCAGACTATGAGTATAAAAAAATTAAACGGAAAAAAAGTAGCCGCTCTGGTAGATATGGGTTTTGAAGAAATCGAGCTAACAGAACCTGTGAAAGCTTTAAAAGAAGCAGGAGCTACAGTCATGATCGTATCCCCGCAGCACAAAGTAAAGGCATGGGTGCATAAAGAATGGGGCAAGGAATACCAGGCTGACTTACTACTTGAGAAGGCTGATGCCAGTCAGTTCGATGCATTATTGCTTCCGGGGGGAGTGATGAACCCCGACCGGTTAAGAATGAATGAGAAAGCGGTAAACTTTGTAAAGCACTTTATAGAATCCGGCAAACCGGTAGCCGCCATTTGCCACGGCCCCTGGACTTTAATAGAAACCAAAATGATTCAGGGAAAAAGAATGACTTGTTATCCTTCCATTAAAACTGATCTGAAAAATGCAGGTGTCATCTGGTCAGATGAAGAGGTCGTAACAGACAGTGGTCTCGTTACCAGCAGAAAACCCGATGATATCCCGGCATTTAATAAAAAAATGATTGAAGAATTTGCCGAAGGAATCCATATGAAAAGGAAAAAGGAAAATGAAAGCACCACTGCTTTAAGACCTCCTGTAAAAAACACGGGCAGGCTCAATGAAAATATAGATACCAGGAATTGGGAAGAAGTCGACAATTCCCGCGATCCGCACGATGATATGTAGTCATTACACGATGAATTATAGAAAATCCGGATGCTTAAACATCCGGATTTTTTTATTAATTTCTTATATTAATATTTGTAGTGAATTATAATATGTAACATATGGCAATTGCATTTGATACTATAAGGGTTGGCAACAAATATTACCTTAATAACTTTGGAGAGCGATTTGAATTTCAGGTTATTGAAAGAAAGACAGATAAAAATTATATCTTAAAAGACATTCACACCCTTGAGACCTATGAATTAGCGGACCTGGTGAAATACGGTACAGGTAAGGATTATGAATTATATGAACTGGAATAACTTTTTTGAATTCCGGCAGGTTCTTTTTAAAAGTGTAAAGTATGAAAAGAATCGCTGTATTGATCAAGAGCATATATATCCTGAGCGGATTAACTTTGCTTTCCTGTAGTTTCGGTGGCATCGCCACCAACCCCAATGAAACCTATACCACTACTTATAATTTTCCCGCAGAGCGTATAGTTCCGTATAATAACCCTTTTATTGAGAATAAGGCAAACTCCGAAGATGTAACCATATGCACGGGCAAAGCCAGCAGAAATGGTTTTAAATGTGTGAAATAATCCTGATAACACTAAGGCGCTTTTTAAAGTTGATTCTAAAGGAGTGTTGACTAATTATAAAGCAGGGTATGGGCACGCGGCAACCTTATATGAAGTGGTTTTTGAAGTGGACAGCGGGTTTATTAATAATACTAAGCTTACTCATCATACCTTTTATTTATTTTTTTCTGGATGCCATAGTAAAGCACAGGATCATAGAAGGCGTTCACAAATCTTCCGAAGGCTTATACATACTTCAGATAGAAGAACTGGATGCAAAGTTCTGGTCGGGGGCAATAAGCATGAAAGATGTTTATTTTAAACCGGATGCGGAGCGACTTA
>JAIERY010000137.1 GCA_019746425.1 Cytophagaceae bacterium | reverse complement strand
ACAGGTGGTCAGTTTAGTCCGGAAACAGGTGGTCAATTTGCGCCGGAAATAGGTGGTCAACTTCACCGGATTTTCCAATCATAAACAAGCATCACATCAAACTCCAACTTACCTTCTGTTTTCAGTTCCAATAAAACGCTAATTGGAAACTCATTGATTTGTGGTGTTCCTTCCCATAAGCTTATCGGAATATGTATGGGATTATTTAATGTAAATACAGGTTGAAAATAATGAGGATTATTAAATGCGATAATTGAGTAAGGTTGTTTTCGCATGTCTCCTCTGTTATTATGACAGGTTACGACCAATTGTAAGCCCTGCTTTAACAATACTCTTGCCCAATCATCAGGTTTTACCCATTGAAATTTCGGGGTAAGAATTATCTTTTTTATTTCTATGAATGAATGTTTATTTTTTAAAATAAACTCTTTAGAAATTTCTTTATCTGTAAAAGTTACAACCCTATCTGTTCTTACCTGCTGTAGCTTTTCAGTTGTATAATTTGTCCCGGCGCCTGTCCCATGTTTCATTAAAAATTTTCCAGCCACCATTTCAGAAAGTATTCTTTTTACTGTTGGTAAAGGAATATTTAGTTTTGCAGCAATTTCTCCTGATTTGCAACCGGGATGATTATCTACAAAGCTATAGATCATTTTTTCACGAGGAGATAAATAGTGTTCACTTTTTTGAACATCCAGTTTCTTCATCAGATTATTCTGAATATTGCCCAAGCAATCCAGGAAAAACATAATCCAAGGGTACACATTTTCTCCTGGACGATTCTTTTGACAATCCATAAGTACATGATAATACTCAGTTTTTCGATTTTCAATCTCGTGTTCGAAACTTACATATTGAATCCAGGAGGAATGATGTTTTAAAAGCAATAAAGTTCCAAGTAAGCGACTTAAGCGACCATTACCATCTTGAAAAGGGTGAATACTTAGAAAATCATAAACAAACACTGCTGATTTAATAATGGAAGGCGTTGCCTTATCTGAATTATGCCATTCAATTAAGGATCGCATTGCATCTTCCGTTTCCACCCCAGGAGGAGTAGTCTCAAATATTATTGTCTTGGAGCCATCAGGGTTAGTTGCCTCCACCGAATTTGAAAATTGCTTATAATTCCCTTTATGCCATTGATCCTTCTCGCTATACTTCATTAAAATATTATGTAGGTTCTTGATGCTGTTTTCAGTAATTTCAATATCCTGATAAGATTCAAAAATTATATCTAACGCATTGAAATAGCCTACAACCTCTTGTTGATCCCGCTCTACTAGCTTTTCAACTTTAATATTATCAAATATGAGAGCCTTAACTTCATCGTTAGTCATTTTTGAGCCCTCAATACGAGTTGAAGCACCTACACTTTGAACTGTAGCTATTGATTTTAGATGCTTGAGACTTTGATTTCCTTCCCGTCTTTCTATTGATGACCATTCTCCTCCAAATCGATCAATACTGCTCAATCGATTAATCAAATTGAAATCAAGGTCTAATTGAAATGTAAATATGCGTGTCATTTGATACGATTTGATACGCAAATATACGCAATTAATATTATATTAAACAATAAAATGATACGAAAAGATTCGGTTTAATACGATTAATATATCAATAAAACTGCTGATTTACAGATATTTAGTATAAAAACTTTCATCATTTAACGAAATAGGCAAGGATGAGAGGCAGGAGGCGATAATGAATTTAAAACTGTCGATTACATTTATCTGCCAATTACCAGCCAGGTGCAGCAGGTGATTTATCAGAGAGGGAATACAGCCGAAGAATTCAGGCACAGATACAGTTACGATGAAGACAACAGAACTTTCACTTCGCCGCAGAGTCTCCCGTAGGGGACTCTGAGTAAATAAGAATAAATTGAATGAGGGTAAGAAGAAAATATGAAGATAAAGAAGTAGTGTACTTCTGTACATTTACCTGCTATAACTGGCTTCCTTTATTTGAGCTGACTGATTTTTATAATGAGGTTTATAAATGGTTTGATATATACTTCGCCGCAGAGTCTCCCGTAGGGGACTCTGAGTAAATAAGAATACCGCATGTCACCTTATTTACCTTCCAATCTTCCCCCCAGGTTTTGTCCAATGCCTATCATTGTGCATTCTTTGAAGCCACATTGCTTTGGGCGCGACAACTACACGCGAAAATCAAAAACCACAAAATTATCTTACCTGATCTTATCATGGTGACCTTTTCCGTTAACCTTATATTATTAAAAATAAGATGATGCATTCTATTAATTTGAATTATACAATCAACATTAACTATTTAAATAATCAAGATATTTACCAAGGTAATATACGCCGGTCACCGGATTACGCTGCATCAAATCTTTAAGGTTTAACGGTGCAGTGTAAGTGATCCCACCTAATTGATCGTTATGGCTCTTGGCAGCTTTCAATCCTTTAAGTATATCAGTATTTGCATTATTCTGTCCTTCTCCCATCTGTCGAATGCCCTCGTTCGTGCCAGTGGGAAAGATCAAAAAGAATTTTGATCTTTCCCCATTGGTGGAGCCGCAGGGAATGGAACTTGCATACGATAACGTACAGTAGTGTACAGAAGTGGAAAGTATTCCAATTATTCACGTGCTTAAAGTACATGTGTGTACACTGGTGTACTTGACCTATAACTCGACTAATCCCATCTTAGAGCCATCATTAAATCAAAAAAATATGGCGACTATTAAAATTATTGTAAGAAAAGAAAAGGATAAAATAAGAGTTAACTCAAAAGGTGAAACTACAATTTTTATACAATATGGCCACCAGGGAAAAACAATCCTGTTCTCTACATCCATTCGGGTAAATCCTCAATACTTAAAATGGGCTAAAGACGACCAGGGTAATGATAAGGATGATCTGGATCAGTATAATACTCCCCTAAAATTGAACCACTAGTTAAGGATTAATTGTATAACTTTAAACTAGTGAAAAATGAGAAAG
>JAIERY010000317.1 GCA_019746425.1 Cytophagaceae bacterium | reverse complement strand
AATTTTTCATTGCCGCATTTTTTACATTTAAATCCGCCTTTCCATTTTATTTCATCAAGATACCTTTCGCAGGAAAGATCATCCGGAAAAATAGTGAGAAACTCTTCGAAGCTTACGTCTTTAAATTTAATCCTTGCTTCCACTACTTCTTTCACCTTATTTTTTAAATTATGGTTATCCAGGTCAAGCAATTGGTTCCATCTATTGATTTCTTCAGCCTGCTGCGCCAGCCTGGCATTGGCAAGACGAAGCTCATCGCTTTTTTCCATCAGATCTTTGGTTCTCTGCATCACTTTTTCTTCCAGTTCTTTATTAACCTTCTGATTTAATGACTCATTGATCTGAAGTTGCTCAATCACTTTTTCCTGCGCTTCTCTTTCTTTCTCCTTCAGATACCTGATCCTGTCGCCTTGAGCGGAAGAGAAAATCACAATTTCAAATATTCTTCCTATGTAAAGACTATACACGATAATGATAGAAAGAAAAATGGAGCCGGTAGAAAAATCAAAAGCTGTTATGAATTTGGTAGTGCGGAGTATGAGCCCTAGTATGATAAGCGAATTTCCTAAAATAAAAAATCTCGCCGGCTTATATCCCCACATGTATATCCGTAAAGAAATATAATAGATGAACAAGAAGGGGAAAGTAAATAATATCCAGCTCAGGTTTCTGAAGAAGCTTATTTCAGAGAAACTTCCGAAGAGCCAGGTAAGCACTTCATTCGCAATAAAAACGATAGTAATATATTTTACCCATTTGTCAAACTTGTTGTTGTAAATAGAAATATTTAAAAATTGCCTGGAGTATGCCACGAAAAATGCGGCAAGCAAGGGCTTGGATAAATAAAATCCTAAAGTAGATATCCAGGGGTGGCCAGACCATATGTATTGAAAACCAATACCGTCATCCAGCAAGGAATACCAGGCCCATACTACCACATAAAAAAGATAATAGAGATATAGTTTTTCCTTTAATGTAAAATACAGAATAAGATTATAGAGAATAATGATAATGAGAATTCCATAATACAAGCCGAGCAAATAATATTCATTGAAAGCGTAGGTAGAGAACTCGTGATTAGATCGTATTTTAAAAATAAAACTTCCTACCAGGTCTGACTTAAGCCTTAAGTAACATACAGAACGTTTTCCGGGAGTGAAGTCCAGGTCAATGACAAAATTTTTATGACCATACTCTCTCGTATAAAAAGGATATTGCAATCCGGCAATTCTTTTAATATACTTTCCTTTTTCATCAGGATAATATAAAGCGACAGAAGAAAATCTTGAATCCAGAATTTCCAATACCCACTTGCGGTTTTTTTCAAACTTAGGATCTATAACAAATTTAATCCAGTATGCGCTGTTGGTATTGTGGTTATAAAAATGATTGTAATTAGAAAATTGTACAGAATCGATGCTTAAAATCTGCTGAAGATTCATATCCCCCTCTTTATCTTCATATATGTCCACAACGTTTTCTCTTGGCTCTACAAAAGAAGTGGAATCAGTAAGCACAATGATTTTTTCTGCTGATGCAAAATGGGCAGCGAACAGGAAGCAAAGAAGGATCTGATATATTTTAAACTTCATTGGGTTTTAATATGAAATCAAATTAGACTTGAATTGATCATCATTCTCCTGGCCTATTGCCAGCGTTTTATATTCAAATGTATCTTTCTTTACTTTTTGGGAATCTGTGACAATACTATATAGTATGCTTACCAGCACTGCAAGATTCAGGGTAAACAGAAAAAGAATGATTATTTGCTTTTTAATGGTCATAATGTCGAATAGTACGTCATATGAACTATTATGAATTATTTAAAAGAAAAGTCAAAAGCCTTCTCTGAAAATTTATCTTTTGATGCCTATTTTTGCGATCTAAGATTGCAGTATTGGTACGCTTAAGAAGATTGGAAAATATTAAAATGGCTGCAAACAGCTAGTTTATATAAGGAAATAGACGTTTAAAAAACAATTTGGTTGTTTAAAAAACTCAAAAAGTCGCTGCTGAGCATATAAAACACAAATAACCCGCTTAGGAAGCAACAAAAAGGGGTTTTATGCTTTTATTCAAACTGAACGCCATCAGTTAACTATATACAGGCTTCTTAAATGTGGATATGTGTATATCTATCCGTAACAGAGTCGACAATATCTTCAGGCTTTTTTAAAAATTGCTTTTTAAATGTCGAATATCGTACCCTTAGCCATTCTTGCAGATTTTAAGCAGCCATGCAGCATATCTAAGCGTGTTAAATTGCCTTATCAGGCCTGATGCTTTATGGCCCAATGTTAAGTTTTTCTTCAAATTATAGTTACCCCGAACTGCTTTTCGTATTTATTAGAAGAGAATAAATAAATACTTAAAAAATACGAGATAATTATTACTAAAGCGGTTTTCACATGACCCGGAAGCTTTACAAAATAAGGAAAAGTAAAAACAGCGCAGGAGACAGGAAGTGTTTGCCTTCCTTAAAAACATTACTCATAGATAGGCTCAAGCAAACTTGCTATTTATCTGAGAGAAAAGATCTTCAGGAAATTACAACCATGGGAAATATGAAAACTGATACATCTTTCTGTTTGTTTAACCGTATTAAAAGACCATATATAAAATCATCACGAAACATTAAAAATCCATTATTTATAAAATTTGCGGATACCATCGGTTACCTGCCGATATATATATCCAAATAAGATATTACTATGAAAAAGTTTTTTATAAAAATAGCTCTTCTCACAATCGCCTTTGGCGCTCTTTACTTTATGAGCATACAGAAAGCGAATGGCGCTACTTTTATTGTAGATAATAAAGCTGACACAGATAATATGTTAGCTTATGTGGCAGGCGACGGCAACAATACTTTAAGAAAATGTATCAGGCTTGCCAATGCTGCTGCAGGATTAGATAATATTAATTTC
>JAIERY010000338.1 GCA_019746425.1 Cytophagaceae bacterium | reverse complement strand
GGGCCAAGGTTTTGATTCCACCGGAAGCTTTTATCCCTACCTGGGCAGGCAGGTGCTTTCGCATAAGCGTAATATGCTCTTTTTGGGCTCCTTCCGGGGCAAAACCGGTGGAAGTCTTTACAAAGTCTACCCCAGCATCGGCACATATTTTACAGGCCCTGATGATTTCTTCGTGCTCCAGATAAGCGGTCTCTATAATTACTTTTAATATCTTCTGATTTTCATGAATAAGCTTGCTGCACTTAGCCAGTTCGATTTTAAACCAGTCCATTTTAATTTTAAAAGCGGAGATATTCATCACCACATCCAATTCATCTGCGCCCAGGGCAATGGCAATCTTTATTTCTTCGATTTTAGTTTCCGTCATCTGGTAACCTAAAGGAAACCCTATGACCGTAACCAGATTAATGGAGTCCTTATCTATTTCTCTTTTCGCTCTTTTTACCCAGAAAGACGGTACGCAAACCCATGAAAAATGGTATTCTTTGGCTTCAGCTACAAGCCTGTCAATATCTTTATCGGTAATGGTGGGTTGGAGAAGGGTATGTTCTATGTATTCGTTGATGGGTTTCATCAATCAGATGTTTTTATGTTTCATCCAGATGATGATAAAAGCCCCAACTATGACACTAATAGTATAACTGATAATGGGGTCATTGGGCAAAAAATATTTATCCGCGAAATTCCAGATGCCTCTCCAGAAAAGGATGATCCCTAAACCAGTGAATAATAGCCTTAAAGATTCTTTCATCGATGAGCTATAAAGGAGCTAATTTAATATTTTTTTGAATGGAAAAAATTGAAATCAAAAAAACAGGGAATTCTGATTCCCTATTATCGGTAATTTGCTTTTTGCTTATTCAAGGCGCTGATCGCCCGGGCCACATCGCTTTCTCTTACTGTTAATTTTACCCCGCCATCATGGGGAGTCGTTACCGGAGGATTAAGGGATGCATTGGCATCCGTTACAAAGCACTCTATGCCTTCCATGTCCAGAATATTACTGAAAATATATGCTTCTGAAATACTCGAATAAGATCCTATAGTTACCAGCTTATCTTCCATAGCCCCTCTTTATTATATAAAACCTATAATAAAATAGTAAGGTTTCTTATAACAGAGATTTCGACTTGAATAAGCTTAATTTTACTCCTCCTTCGAAAGTCAAAAAATTGGTGTCTATTCGTAAATCTTCATTCCCTTTGGTAAATATTTTACTAAAGCTGGGCTGTACAAATACGGCAAAAGATTCGCTTAATTTAAATACCAGTCCGCCCCCCACTTTTACTCCCATAGCAAAAGTGCTTTCAATCCTCCTGGCAGATTTCCGTATTCTTACTTCATCCATATTTACATAAGCTCCTCCGGAAGAAGGTGACACATAATAATAATCTTCCCCGGGATTATTCAGGGTATAGTCATAAGCATCCTGAACTCCCCTGTAATTATTGATACTGATCTCTCCAAGCACATAAGGATTGACTTTTTTGGAAGGTAAAAAGTGATACTTCACTTCAGGCCCTACTCCTACTATATAAAATGCAGACTTATCTTTGTTGGAAGTCACAGGATTTTTAAATCCCAGCATGGAGGTTACTCCCACATTCAATAAGAAAGAAAGCTTAGGAGTATAATTGTACTGAATGGCGCCATTGAATTGCGTTCCATATCTGAAGTTGGGAAAAAAGTATGGATTATCTTCAATATCAATTTTTCCTTTTCCGCTTAAAGGTTTGACGTATCCTACCGATGCATTAATAGATACTTTTTTATCAAACTGTGCAAAAGTTTTGTTTGAGCCCAACAAAAAGAACAAACCTGTTGCCATAATTAAAAGCTGTTTTATATTCTTCATGTCTGTCATGTTATCTTCTTTCATAAATGATTTCTATTACCGGTACCTGTATTCCATAGATCACCCTATCGTCGGAATAATCGATCTTTCTGATGTGCAATCTGTCGCTGGTAAGCTCCAGTATTTTATATTCTTCCGTGATATTGTAATAACTGCTGGAAGAAGTAAGATAAAGCGTTTCGTTGTCATTACTTAAAAACCAGTATCCCTCGGCAAGTATATCAGTGGACACATCACATCTTACAAAACCTTCGCTCTTCACAATAGTACGCTTGGAACGTCCGCCTACGAGCTCTGTATTTAATTTAAATTCCAGTATATCATCTCCGATACAGGTATCATCTTTTATTTCGCCATCCACTTTATAGCTTATCACCTGCCAGCTTTTCACATCATTATTAGATAAAAGAAAAGATGCCGTTGGCGCTACCTCTTTTTTATCCTTACAGCCAAAGACTGCTATTGCCAGTAAAAAAATAAATACTTTTTTCATAATGCTATCTGTTAATACCATTCAATATTTAACTTATATAAATCTCCATTCGAGTCTTTATAAATAGGAACCCCGTAGGTTTTATCATCAATAAATCTGAGCAAAGATTCTTTTAAGGTACCATCCACCAGGTATCCTCCGTCTTTTATATCCGGAGTAATTTGTATTTGATTCGATCGATTCCCGTCAGGAGAACGATAATGTCTGAAATAGATAATACTGTCGCCCCAGTAATAATTATTATCGAAATCAGTGAAAGTCCATTCGGCAACTCCATCATAAGGAGGGTCTGTGCCAAAGACACTTTTATTCTTAGTAAGGGATGTATCCTCTGCAACTTCAATTATATTTTCCCCAGACAAAGATTCATCTTCTGCAATCAGGTCCAGGTGTATGAAGTCATTGCTCGTTCCTGATTTACTGATACGGGTGGCGCCATAAATACCAAATTTCGTGGGCAGGAGATACTCTTCTACAGGAATGCTTACCGATTTCTATGGATTAAGCAAGCTCATGTGTATAAATTTTTTCATATTTTCTATTTTCTTTAACACATGCAAAAAT
>JAIERY010000197.1 GCA_019746425.1 Cytophagaceae bacterium | reverse complement strand
TATTCCGGTGAACGTAATGGTAGCTCCCGTTATTCCTTCATTGAACAGCAATGAAATACCAGCCATTATCAAAGCAGCGGCAGACCATGGAGCCGTTTCTGCAGCGTATACTATTGTGAGATTAAATGGGGCCATCAAAGATATTTTTCAGGACTGGATCAGAAAAAACTTTCCCGATCTGGCTGAAAAAGTTCTGAACCAGATCCGTGATTGTCATGGAGGAAATTTAAACGACAGCAGGTTTGGCGTAAGAATGAGCGGAGAAGGAAAAATTGCCGAAACCATTGAAGAAATATTTTACACCGCAAGACAAAAGTATATGAAGGGAAGAGAAATGAGAAATTATAATCTTACGGTTTTTAAAAGACCAGGCAACGGACAACTTGAAATTTTCAGTTAACAATTGACAGTTGACAAAATTTGTCAACTGTCAATTGGCGATTTTCAACTTATTTCGGATTAAACAGACTATACAGATATTCAGTAATTTCATTCTCTGAATTTTTTGTGGCAATAAATGCATCCACCCGGTTTGCGAACTGCTGGTCAAAATATAAATCATCTGTTGAACCTATTTTTACAATATAAGATTCGAATGTTCTTAAAATAAATGCCTCGTTAAAGCTTAGCTTCCTGCCATTGTTGAGCGGACTATTGGCATAAGCCCTCTGATCATTTTTAAATATATTCATACAATCGTCGTATCTGAAAGCGACTAAAGGTTCCAGAATTTTTCTTTCATTGATTTCTGCAGGCAGGAAAATGCAAATTGTCTCCATATCAAAAATTATTTCCGACCTGTTCTTATCCACGATCAGATCCTCCCCTATTTCAAGATGATTGAGCTGCCTGTAGCTATAAGTCTCCGAAATGGAATCATTTACATGATAAGTTATTTTACTTTTGAAATCATTAAAGGCGATGCTATCCTTCAGTTCATCACTTTTATATCCCCGGATTTTTCCCTGCTCAAATGCTTCCAGCAAAACCAAAACCAGTTCGTTGGACTTACCGAAAACTTTCTGGTTGTATTCTCTCTCCAGATCTACCGCACGGACTATTCGTCTTTTAAAATGTATGTCTGACTCCCTGACCTTAAACTGCGCAAAGGAAAAAGTCTGGGAGACAACAAGAAGCAGCATGATTATTGTTTTCATAAAATAGCTTTTAATGTAAACGATCAGATCATGAAAATTATGTCTTTGAACATTAAAATAAGTAAAGCGGTTTTCCGTTAATAATATAACTGACAATATGAGAAGCTTATACTTTTTTCTTCCCCTGGTATTTCTTTTCTTTTCCTACAATGCCCCGCAAAGTTTTAAAACGGCACAATTAAAATTCCCCAGAGTGAAGGCAGCCTACGACATAAAAGAACAAGGCTTAAAAGAATTATTGGAAAGCAAAAACCTAAACCTTTCATCATTGGAAATTTTCATCAGGGCATTTAAAAAAGAAGAGGATCTTGAAGTCTGGGGACGAAAAAAAGGAACGACCAAATTCCAGTTAATAAAAACCTATAAAATATGCGCCAGTTCCGGCATGGAAGGTCCGAAAAGATCAAGAGGTGATGACCAGGTGCCCGAAGGCTTCTATCATGTAAATATATTTAATCCCGAAAGTATGTTTCATCTTTCTCTCGGACTAAACTATCCCAATCAGGCTGACAGGTATTTTTGTGATACAAATCCCGGAGGAGATATATACATACACGGCAATTGTATTACCATAGGCTGCATGCCTATGACAGATGATAAGATCAAAGAGATTTATATCATGGCCCTGGAAGCAAAGAATGCCGGACAGTCGAAAATAAATGTACATATATTTCCCTGCAGGCTCGATGAAGAAAACATGAAAGAGCTTGAGCAAAAACACAGTGATGATAAAAGCTTAACAGATTTCTGGCGCAATATCAAAACCGGATATGATTGGTTTGAAACCAATAAATCATTGCCTGAAATTACAGTAAGCAGGCAAGGAAAATATTTATTCAATTAATCCATCCGGAAATTCTTCATAGGTCTTCATCGCCTCGGTTGTATCCCAGATCTGCACCATGTTATTTCCATTCCAGTATTCTGCCTGCTGCATTTCAATTTTCAGCAAACCTAGGTTATTTTCTTTCAATCCGCCGGGAAACCACTCTTCCATGATAGGCTTCCATAATTGAGACATCTTTGTTTCATCTCTTACTACTTCTGCCCTCCCTGCGATAGATACATAAATTTCATTTTGCTGATCTACATAGGACAAATTTACATGAGGGTTTTTACTTATCTCCGCTACTTTATCCGATTCGAGATCAGTGAAAAACCAGACATTGCCTTCACATTCTGTCTGCATGGTCACCATGGGCATGCTTCTCACATTTCCATTTTCATCGTGAATTGCAAGCATGGCAATTTTGATATGCTTGATTTTATTATGCAGTTCTACATATTTTTTACAAATATCCATACAATCGAATCTTATTTATATATTTAACCCCCTGATAAACTTTTATGTTTTAGATAAGGAAAATGGATGAATTAAAAAGATTTAAAGAGATATTCTGGGATGCATTCCACAAGCCTAAGCTGGAAACAGAAAAATTTCTGGAAGTCTGGGAAGGACTGGAACCGGTAAATGATATGCTGGCAGGCCCTTTCTATTGCATATGCTCCAATGACCAGTGCGATTACGTATTCAAGGATAAAGCAAGGTTTCCAAGCATATATATTAATCAGTTCATTAAATATGAGCGTTATTAAGCTGCTGCATATAATATTTTAGGGTGTTTGAAGTAATTGGAT
>JAIERY010000241.1 GCA_019746425.1 Cytophagaceae bacterium | reverse complement strand
TAACTGCATACTTTGGTAAAAATGAATAACCTGAACTATCTGCTCCAACAAATTTTTTACCTAATTCAATTGCAACCAAAGTTTCAGCAATATTGGCTTTGCCTGCTTCATCAATTATAACTGTGTCAAATTTGAAATCTGCATCCTTAAAAATTTGGTCTGACTTTATACCAATGCAAGTGGCAAATACAACATCAATGGAGTTATATATAAGTGGTTTTATAAGAATTTCATATTCATTATTATTAGTTTCAATCCAGTTTTCTAATGCCGCTATTGCCTCTTTGATTTCACTATTTTTTAATTCATTTAGACCATCTCGAAGTATAAAGTGTCGTTGCTTATAGGTTTCCTTTAATTTACCATAGGGAAAAGAAACATCATTGACCATTTGATTGAAAACCTCTAAAATTCCATCTTTTGAAATACCCTTTGTTTGGAGTTCAATATATTTTTTAGACAATAATAACTGGTTATTGAGAAACGATTTAAAATCGACTTTAAAATCTTCCACTAAGTGGTCAATACTATATCTTACTAATTCCTTATCGATACGTTCAGGATTTCCAACTCTTAAAAGATTTAAACTATGAAGTTTTGAAATCTTCTCTAGTACATTGTCAACTGCAACATGGTTCTGTCCTGACACTAATATTTTTTCGCCTTTTTCAACAAGCTGTTGAATTATTTCGGCAATAACAGTCGTTTTACCAGTGCCGGGAGGCCCTTGTATTAAAAACACATTCTGATTTCCTACTGCCTTTTTTACAGCTTTAACCTGATTGTTATCCGGCTGTTCTTGCTCGGTTCTTGCTAAGTCAGGATTTAAAAAATTTATTTTTGACAGTATTGGTGTCTTTACTTTATCAGGCTTTACCAACAAAGATTCTATATGATCTATTTTAATTTTCTTTTCAAGAAAATCCTGAATGATTTCTCTTTGAATTTGGAATTGTCTTTTTGATATTCTTTTATCCAGATAAAACCCGCTATTCAGAAGGTCAAGATTTATTTCTTTGTTGAACGTTATTTTACATTCGTCTTGGTAATAGGAAAGTAACCCCTCTGTAAGTTTGAGTAGTTCATCATCTTGTTTGAGCCTTATATTAACTACTGTTTCTTCTTCAAGTTCAAGGCTGTTTCCAACGCTTTTGGACAATTTGATTGATACTCCACCAGTTGAACTAGGTATTCGTTCATATTTATCAACAAATACATTGTTTTCCTTTTGCTCATCAATTAGACTAATTTGATATTCTAAAAACTTATCTATGATTGCAAGTGTCCGGCCTTCCTGCCTTAAAATTTCACCTGCATCTTTTTTAAGTTTGTTTATTGTCTCAAAGCATTCGGTTTTAACTAATGCAAATTCTAAAAATTCCTTTTGAGATATTCCTAAAGGCAAAGCTCCAAATGGAGAAAGAACCTTTAATGGATTTGAAAATAAAAAGGAGCCATATTTTGCGTTTCTTTTCTTAGCTTCCGATGCAGTTGAAACATTGTGTCCAAAACTAAAATTCTTGATGACAAAACGATAATCCTTTTTATCCTTAGATATTTGAACCTCTCCGAAAAAATTCACATCTTCATTGTATAATGAAAAATCTGTCTTATCATCCTGTTGTCTTCGGTTTATCTTAAACCAATAGTTTTGGTTTGAAAGCAATTCCAATACATTCTTTTCGTTTTCTTCAGAATAAGTTGCCTTGTCTAAAAAGAATGGAATAGCATTCTGCTTAAAGATTGTTTCATATACAGAGCTATTAAGCTCGAATTGAATGTGCAAAGTATGCTTGGTCGATATTTCTTTTGTGAAAATATTCTTGTCTTTCTCAAATCCTTTTAATATTAGTTCGTGGTCTTTATCGGAAGCATTTGCACCTAGAAGAGATTTCTTGAAGGCATTATATGAAATTAAATCATCCTCTATAAAATTAAATTCCGTTTTAGCTTCACTATTATCTTTTGGTTCACTTTCTATTTCTAAAGACGCAGGTACAAATGCTAATAAATCACTATAATCCAGTTTAGAGTTTACTTTTACCTTTAATCTGGTATCGGTATCAGTAACAATTGACTTATGCAATAAGCCATAAAGGCCGTTTTCTGTTTTAACTAGATAGGAATCATTAAGTGTTTCTTTGATAATACCATTATACTCATCACCTCTTTCAATTCGTTCCCACTTTATACTGTCGCTTAAAGGAATTGATAAATGTTTTTGGCTTAATAGAATTTGCTTATTATCAAAATCAATATCAAAAACAACGCATTGAATCCTGTCCCCAATTTTAAGTTTGCTAAATATTTCTTCAGCTTCAGGTAAGCACCAAGAAATATCAAGAACTGATAACCTTCCTATAAACCCTTCATAAAACTCTGTAACAATCTGAGAAGGGTGAATGATAGTGACTACTTCCGTTTCAATTACAGTCCCTTTACCATATAGTTTGGTAAATTCTTGCTCGAAGGATGAGATTTTATTAAAATTTTCCAATACCTGCTAAAGTAATATTTTGATGTTGATTTTATCTGTTTAAAGGTGGGTAAAGGTTGTTTTTTGCTTTTGGGAAGATTTTTTGCATGTCTGCATAGTGATCAACCCAATTATCATTTTTTTCAAAAAATCAATATTTCTTAATTATCCAAGGTCTAATATATTAGCAGAACTATTTACCCTTACAGAGTTCACAACAAAGTATTTTAATAACTATAAAAACTAAACTACCTTCGGCTGAAGCCGAAGGGTTTGGTATGGGCTGAAAGCCCACTAAAGTTATTCCGAAATCTT
>JAIERY010000316.1 GCA_019746425.1 Cytophagaceae bacterium | reverse complement strand
TTTCACTTATGGATTGAGCAATTGCAGTAACAAGACTTGAATCTATGCCACCACTTAAAAATGTCCCAAAGGGAACATCACTTATCATCCTATATTTAACAGAGCTTTCGAGAATATCTTTAAGTTGTTTCTTAGCTGTAATCTCATTATTAAGCGTGTTCGTCTCATACAAAGCTTCCGGAACCCAATATCCTTTCGATGTAAGGCCTGATTTATCAATTATATAATATGTCCCTGATGGAAATTTTTTAATATTATTATAGATAGTATTAGGTTCAGGAATATAACCCAGTTTTAAAAAATCATAAAAGATAGAAGAATCAACATTAAGCATATTGGGTATTCCTGAAATACACTTGAAGGCTTTTAGTTCCGAAGCAAATAAAAATAAATTTTCATCCCAATAATAATATAAGGGCTTTACCCCTAATCTATCTCTGGAAATAAATAACTCTTCTTTTTCTGTATCATAAATAGCAATCGCAAACATGCCATTGAGCATACTTAAAAAAGATGGACCATGCTTAATATATAACTCAAGTATTACTTCAGTATCCCCGGTAGTTCGTAAATGAGTACTTAATGAATCCTTTAACTCTCTAAAGTTATATACCTCGCCATTATATACTATTATATATCTTTTATCACTGGAGTAAAAGGGTTGATTGGAGGCATCTGAAATATCAAGGATACTAAGTCTTCTATGTCCAAGTCCTGCATGCTTTTCAAAGTGAATTCCCTCTGCATCCGGACCCCGGTGTGCTAATGAACGGGTCATTTTTTCAAGATTCAATCTTTCAAAATTTCCACTTAGAGTATAATATCCTGCAATTCCGCACATATATTAATTTTAATTATTCTTATTCAAGAAGTCTTTCAAAAAGTAGAAAGTTATCCAAAAAATCAAATAATAAATATTCATGTACAATGGCAGCAAGCTGTGCCATGAAATAGTTTTTTGATAACATATAAAAAGCAAAATTGACAAAGGCACCAACATCAGATAATAAGCAATTTTAAATTGCGAATTCTTTCTATCAGGCAAATTTAACAGGTTTTTACTTTCTATATATGACAATGTACGATAGAATACATAGTTTAAAAAAACAGATGGCAATATCAAAATCAAAAAATCTGAACTGACCACGAAAGCAAATGGCGCCACGTATCTGAATGTAGCCAGGTTTACAAAAGTCATTATTTTGTATTCCTTTTTCCTTATTAAATTATGTGCAAGAAATACTATACCTAGCAGTAAATAAAAAATAACAAACTCAGGATCTTGCCATAACTCTTTTATGTAGACAATACCAGCAAAAACAATAACTCTTACAGCTGCTATAACACATACTTCAATTCCTGAAAGTGCCTTAGACCTTAATCTTGGGGAATCTTCATACTTTACACTATAATAATCGTTAAGCATGTACCCCAACTCATAGAAGGAAATAAATAGAAGATAATAAATTAAAAAATCAATTAATGCGCTGCTCAAAGAAAAAGCACTAAGGAAAAGAAACCCAATAGCAGGCAACCATTCATAATATAAATGAAAAACAAAAGATTGAAATGAAGACACTCTTGTTTTTATAAAATAGATAAAGGGAAACAAATAGTATACTTTATCTTTCATGCTTCGATGATATTTGCGTTTAACTTATGCCAGAATTTTTTTTGTTTATCATTGTAAACAACAGCATATTTCTCCTTTGCATACGACATCAATTCCCAGTCAGATGCATTGTCTGATATTACAATTATATCACTGGATAATTTTTGAAAATTTTTTTTCAAAATCTCAAGCTTCCTGCCTTTCATTTCAAAATAAATTTTCCCACTACATACTCCTTGAATATATCCTAACTGACTAGAAGCAAATTCCGCACTAAATGATTTAGCTATTGCAGAAACAACTGGATCCAAACTGGAGGAAAGCAAAATTAATCTGGCATTTTTATACTGGGCTATTAAAGAAAATACTTTGTCAATCTTACGATTTCTTAGCTCTTGTGATACAAAATTATCCGCATATTTATCAAGATCTGATTTTAAAATACCTTTTAAAAAATAAACCGCAATAAATTTGGCAAAATCGAAATTGCAAAGCCTGGATAGTATTGCCAGAAAGTAAAATAAAGGTGATTTTTTTGATACCGATAGTTTCAGAATTATTGCAGGCAACACTCTGCCTTGTTTTCTAAGCACAAAGCCACAATAATCAATAGTTGTATTAGAGTAAAATAAAGTATCACATACATCTGAAACTATTATCATGATCAGGCTTTTAAGTATTTCGAAGCAAGCGGGAATAACAACTGGAGTATTCCTGTATTGCATCTTCAAGGTTATAATATTGAAAAGCTCTATTACGAATTTCTTTTCTGTCAATCTTCATTAACTCATCTATTTTCGAAATAGCTTTTTCATATTCATCTTTTTTAAATTCATCAATCAGAATACCCCCTTGTGTTTTCTCAATGATATCTTTTACATCGCCTACTTGAGAATTACAGACTACCGGAATTCCCATGGCAAGCAATTCACCTAATTTTGTCGGAGAGCTTGCAATTTTCGAATAACTCTGTTTAATAAAAGATATACTTATATCTGTGGAAGAAACCCATTTCCTTACTTCATTTCTAGGAGAAAAAACAATCTTAAAATCCTCTTCATTCAAGCCCAGCATTTTCACTTTATTCAAAACTATTTCTGCTTTATCCGGAGTAATAAGGAGAAATTTAGCTTTGATATATTTTTTCTTCAG
>JAIERY010000053.1 GCA_019746425.1 Cytophagaceae bacterium | reverse complement strand
ATCCAATTACTTCAAACACCCTAAAATATTATATGCAGCAGCTTAATAACGCTCATATTTAATGAACTGATTAATAAGTTTGGATTTACAGATTTTATTAAATCTTCCTTCTATTCTCTTTTCCATTTTTTCAATTACTTTTCTCTTTCAATGGCAGAATCAATAGTGTCCAGAAACTCATAATATACTAAATAATAACATTTGTATTTGGAGACGAAAACAGAGCCTGTTTCATTTTTATGTTTACAAATTCTACTTACCAAACCGGAAGTCATCCTATGTATAAAACAGTCCGCTGGAAGTTGGACATAATATATACGTATCCGCTCTTAGGTGTCATAATGTCGCTGGGTGAAATTAAAACCAATCCAAATTTATGGATATTATATTAGAGATCATACTCCACGACTCGTCATCCCTGCGAACGCAGGGATCTATAGATTTTGCATTCCGTTTTTAATATGAAGAATATATTTAAATTTCCAATAATAAAATCAAATCTGATATTGTACAAAAGGTGCAGATCCCCGTATGCGGGGATGACGAAGAGAGAGTTCTTTTCTATGCCACCTTCTCTGACTTAATATCTGTATTGATCTTGGTAGAATGCGGCGTATGAATAAATTTTTTATTAGCGCCTTTCAGCTTGAACAAAGTAAGGAACATGATGACAATTGCCTTTGGCAATGACAAAGCTGCATTAAGCGTTCGTTTATTGTAATACTGATCAGGTACAGCCATTAACAGACCGCCAATGTTAAAGAAGAAAATCATCATCCATAAATTCACTCCGGGGTATAACGGAATGTCAAATGCAAACTGACACACAATAGCTGCAGTCGTAAGCACTATAATGCTTCCCAGAAGCAGCACTCTCGGCAGCAGAAATTGCTGAAATGCCTTATCAAAGAAATCAACATTACCTTTGGTAAGCAGATGCCATACTCCCTGAAGAAAATATTTCCTGAAATAATGTAGCTGTGCAGACATCCACCGCTTACGCTGATTCTGAAACACCTCGGCATTTTCTACTTTTTCATCATACACCAGGGCATCTTCCACATACTCAATTTTAATTCTGCTTCTTAGTAATTTTAACTCAAGCTCTTTATCAAAACCACCCACTGCTTTATTGGTAGCCATTACTTCTTTGAAGTATGCATAGTCAAAAGCCATTCCAGACCCGATCAATCCGGATGAAAGTCCAAGCACCCTGTGCCCTTTTCTGAAAATATGATTATTGATCTCTTCACTTATTCCATCCAGTATGGCAAAATTGGTATTAAGATTTTTAGCAATTCTATGTCCCTGTAATGCCTTTACTCCTGTTCTTACAAATGTTGCATTGATCTTTTCCAGAAAATCTTTAGCCATAATATTGTCCACATCAAGAACGAGCGCATAGTCATATATTTCAGGCAACACCTCCAAGGCTTTATTCAATGACTTTGCTTTAGTGCTCTGATCAAATGAAACCTCAATGACTTTAAGCGGCATCGCTTTTAATTTCTGAACGGTTTCAGGCTGCAGAGAGTCTGCAATTACAACAATATCATAACGGTCTTTGGGATAAGTCTGATTCAAGGCTTGCTTAGCCGAATCAAGAATTACTTCATCTTCTTTATAAGATGGTATGAGCACTGCAAATTTCCTATAGATACCTGTAGCAGGGGCCACTCGGAGTTTTCCGAATTTACCTGCAATGGCAAATACAAAAATATAAAGGGCAGGTATTCCCAGGTATATAAAAACTATAAGCAATACTATTTCCAAAACCATCATATCTTTTCTATTTTAGGATTGTTGTAAATTTTATGATTATACCAGTTCCAGAAATAGCCTCTGAAAAAGGCTTTAAGTAAATCTATCCGTTTTGTTACAAGATATTTTAATGTATTTCGTGGAACAGAAACGAATGTGAAGAAAAGCAAGCTTATCAACCGCTGCATTCCTTTCAAATTTCTTCTGATGAATACTAACCTGTTTCGGGTAAGGTAATACGTTTTCAATGGATTCTCCTTTCCAACAGTCATAGACTCTTTATGATAAACCAATGAATCGCCTACATACCAGATTTTATAGCCTGCTTCTTTGATACGTTCACAGAAATCATATTCTTCGTAATAAAGAAAATAAAGATCGGCCATCATGCCTATCTCTTTTAATATCGAACTGCGTATCATCATGGCTGCACCATGCGCATAAGGCGTCATGTTACAGCAATTATATTGTCCCTGGTCTTTTTCTTTCCAGCCGATCAATCCGCTCCTTCCTGTATAAGGATTGATCACCGAACTTCCTGCGTACTGAATGATTCCGTCTGTACCAAAGTAAACAAGCTTGGGACTTACGGCGCCCGCATTGCTGTCGGATTCCATTTTGGAAACAAGAGGAAATAAAAAATCAGGATCCACTTCTGTATCGTTATTCAACATCAGCAGATATTTTCCTTTGGCAATTTTAAAGCCTTCATTATTTCCTCCAGCAAATCCGAGATTTTCTTTATTCTTTATCAGAATAATTTCCGGATATTTTTCTTTAATAGGATCAGGATTTTCTTTGCTCGCATTATCCACTACAATCACTTCGACATTCGGATAGGTAAGCTTACGCAAAGATTCCAGCAGCTCTGTAGTCACTTTATATCCATTGTAATTAATGGTCACAATGGAAACCAATGGATATTCCTGATTATTAATATTGCTCATATTTCCTCACAGCAGTATCAGTATTTTATAAAAAACCCGCTTTGCTTATGTA
>JAIERY010000222.1 GCA_019746425.1 Cytophagaceae bacterium | reverse complement strand
TCCGGATCAAAAATTGTATATGCCCCGGTAAGTCTTTTAAATGGAGACGCTTGCGATGCGCATCCTACCGCAAAGCAGCATGAATTGCTTGCTTCAGAGTTAGAAGTATATATTCACAAATATTTGCTGTGGTAAATCAGAGTATAATTTCTTCCCAGGAATCCAGCGGTTTATTTTTGTGCTTCTGTTTGTAAAGCTCCACTTCGTCCAGCACTTTCTTTTTAAACTTCCAGGAAGTATTACGTCCTATGTCTAATAGTTGTGCCAGCTCTTCGGAAGAAATAGTATTGCCTTTCCGGTGAACAATGTAAGTAATATAAAAGGCTTTATTAATCGGGAATTTAATTCCATGATAAATGGTATAGGCTGTCGCTGATTCTACATTTCCGCAACGGCTGCATTTTCTGCTGAATGGATTGGAAGCAAAAGAAAATTTAGCATGTCCGCACTTCCTGCATTTGTACTCGTTTTTCCACTTCAACTCTTCCAGGTACCTGAAGCATGCTGTTTCATCAGGGAATACGGCATTGAATTGTTCGTAAGAAACTTCCGTATCTACTACTCTTGCTTTGATCTCTTCTTTGATGTCTTTCTTTAAATACCAGTTGTCATAGTCCAGTTTGGCATTCATTTCATTTACTTTCTCATTCAGAACTTTCAGCTGGGTATTGGCCTCTTCCAGCGCGTCATTCTTTTCTTTGATTTCCTTGGTACGCTGTGCTACTTTTTCTTCGAGCTCACGGTTTACTTTATCTTTAAGGATTTCTTTTTCTTTTAATTGTTTTATTAACAGATCTTTTAAAGTGTCATTTCTTTTTAACTCTTCAATGGCTTCTCTCTGGGCTTCTTCTTTTTCCTTTTTGAAAATTTTAAAACGGTCTGCGAGGGCATAAGAGAAGATGACTACATCGGTTAAATGCCCGAAGTTCAGCATATATACAGTAAATATATTGCCTTGAATAATATGCTCTGCCCTCAATTGCAATATGATCACACTTAAGAGTATGAGACTTAAACCTATGATGAATAATCTCGCAGGTTTGTATCCTTCTTTGTAAATTTTCCAGGAGATCACATAAGCAGTAATAAATGGAATGGTATACAATATCGGCGGAGAAGGAAGCGATAAGGCTATGGATAAAATATAGTATACAAAATACAAAGCGCTTACACCCAATACAATTTTCATCTGTTTGGGAAATCTTACGATCATATCCGTAAAGCTTATGCAGTAGGCAACGAAAGCTGCCAGGTAAAAGAGTGGTGCAAAGTGATAACCGATAAATCTGATTAGCTCAGGATGGTCAAACCATAAGTACTGAAAGCCCAGACCATCATCTGTCATAGTAAGGATAATGGCGCTCATTACATAAAGAACGTAAAACAGATATACCTTTTCTCTTACAGAGAAGAACATGAGCAGATTGTAAACCGCCATGATGAGAAGTATCCCATAATACAAACCAAGAATATAATATTCGTTGGTGATATAGTAGATAAAGTAATTTGCTGATTTAATTCTGAAATTGAAGCTGCTGTAATTTTTGGAAAGTATGCGCACATAATAAGTGCTGATTTTATCTCCTTCCGGTACCGGTAAACTGAAAATAACATTTTTGTTGATGTACTCCCTTTCATGAAAATTGAAATTTTCCCCGCCCTGCTTCATGATATAGCCACCGGCTCCATCAGGTACAAATACCTGAATCAGGTCGGTGTGAGGTGAATAGGTTTCAAAAAAGTATAATCTGTCCCTGGAAGAATTATTTTTTACCTGAAATTTTATCCAGTAAGCCGACTGAGGATTCTTATTGAAAGCGTACTGTTCTTTATTGACTTTAAATCCGGCAAAGTAAAGGCCGCTTATATCTTTGATGCTGAGCTTTCCCGAAGCATCTTCGCATATATCCAGGTATTCACCGTTGAGGGTAAAATCAAATGTATTGTTGTTCAGTTCCACCAGCTTACTGCAATAAGCATTGAAGGCTGATAACAATAAGAAGTATATCACCAATGATTTTTTCATAGCTTCAATAAAGGTGCATGGAAATTACTTAATCTAATCCAAAAATAATACTAATTGAAAAATTAATTATCGGCCTTATTTCTTATCGGTTGTCCCGGTTTATTCTTTAATCATGTTTTACTTAAAATTCCTGAGAGGTATAAATTCAGTAATATTATAAATGTGAAGAGAGTGATTTGGACTATATTTTTTATTCCGTAATTAATAGAAACATACGGTAATATATTGTATTGATCATGAATAAATTAATATGTCTTTAATATGTGAAATCAGAATAGATTAATATGTGCTGATATGGTTTTATTTTGCAAATAACCGTTCCTGTTTTTGAATTATTTGTCTGCATTCCCTATACTGAAATGTAATCTGATTCCAGCTTTGACCAATCCCGTAAACAAAGTTTATCAGGTAACTAAATAGTACAAAATTTGATTGAACATGGGCTCATGCTCAATTTAGCCTGCATCTTTGATGTGGGCTATTTTTTTTTGCGGAGGCATACCCTTGTCTTCCAGGAAACCATTTCTGCTTCCTGCCGTAAATAATATTCATTTTAAATTTTTCAAACCTAAACTTATTTTTTATGCCCCAGGAACAAGGAGAATTTCACAAGCACATTGTAAAAAAAACCGAGGAAGAAAGAAGAAAAACTAAAGGTAAAGAATGGTGGAATGCGGGAGTTGTAGTTTTTTCTTCTGAAGAAATTCCACGGGCCGGAACC
>JAIERY010000289.1 GCA_019746425.1 Cytophagaceae bacterium | reverse complement strand
CAACAAGAATGGTCGCTTCTGCAAGCGATGAATTTAGAACGCTCATTTTCAAAGGTTTTTAAATGCGGGAGCCCTGACTAGCAACAGGCTTATCATGCAGAGGATATGTCTGAAGAGGAATTAAAAGTGCTTTAGAAATATTATGCCCGCCTGGTGACTATGTCTAAGAATGAATAGATTAGGTAAGCCCCATTCAGTGGAAGAAGCAGAAGACAAGCACAAAAGCAAATTACAAAGTAAATCGAAAGAGGGTAAGGATATTACTAAGTAGTCAACCTGCTTAAAAGTCGTAATCTTTATATTCTTTGGTAAATTCTTCTTCGGCTATTTTAGGATTTAACTGTAAGGAATGAAATTCGTATTGGGAAAATAATCCTTTCTCATCATACATTTTCTGCACAATAGGAAGAAAGTTTTCTTTGTCTATGAGCAGAATGGTTTTCCTGGCATAAGCATTCGGCACCTTAATAACCTGACCCTCTTTTACATCTTCATAATCTGAAATATTTTTATTCAGCTGCAGGATCATATAATCACTTATAAAAAGTTTATAGGCAATACTGGTTACGGTTTCTCCGGCTTTTACCGTGTAATCTACATAGGCATATGGAGTATAATCAATTACAATTTTATGACAGCTCCTGCCGCTGAAAACAGTATCGCCGGTATATTGGAATATTTTTTCGAAATCTTTATCGGATTTTTTAGCGATGTAGGAAACAATGCTGTTGATATAATCAAACCCAACCTCATGAACAGTATGATGGTTGTTGTTTCTCATCGAGCTGCTGTAAGGATCAAGGCTGACGGTGACATAAGGAAATCCATTGGGATTTACATAGGCCTTATTTCCATTTTGCCCATCCAGGTACAATACTTCCACTCCTCTGTTAGGAAATATCACTTTAGTATAGATCTTTTTTGGATTGCGATTGAACTTCACGTCCTGCTCTCCGGCTTTTAAATTTCCCGCCACTCTTTCCAGCTTCTTGAGTTTAAACTTCAGAGTACTGACTTTGTCTGTCGCAGCAAACATTTTGTTCAATATTTCTCCGCTGGAAAGTGATTGGGGATTGTGAGAAGATAATAAAATAGGCAGCAATAAAACTAGGCTTGTTTTAAACAATACTGTTCTCATCACTACAAAAACTATTGGTTTTGTTTCGGACGACTAGATGATCCAAATCTCTTCTTTCTGAAAAAGCTTTTCTTTCCGTTATTAGATGAACCGGAAGGATTGGGTTTTTTAAAAGAAGTATTTTTTGGCCTTGGCGCATTTGTATTGGTTTGTGCCGGCTTTTCATTTCCAACAAAGGGATGGTCTTCTATGATAGGAATTGTTTTCTGAATCAGCTTATTGATCTGTCTCAGGTAATCTCTTTCTTCCGCATCGCAGAAAGATAAGGCAATTCCATTAGCGCCTGCGCGCCCTGTTCTTCCTATGCGATGTACATAAGTTTCGGGTTCGTTCGGTATTTCATAATTGATCACGTGTGATAATTCTTCTACATCAATTCCTCTCGCCGCAATATCAGTTGCTACCAATACACGTATTTGTTTCGATTTAAAATTGCTGAGCGCCCTTTGTCTTGCATTCTGGGATTTATTGCCGTGGATGGCTTCTGCCTGTATCCCTGATTTATTAAGGTCTTTAGCCACTCTGTCTGCTCCATGTTTGGTACGGGTAAATACCAGCGCCGAAGAGATAGTAGTGTTATTTAACAAATGAATCAATAAAGATTTTTTATTGGACTTTTCCACAAAGTAAATTCCCTGCTTGACGGTTTCAGCGGTAGATGATACAGGAGTAACCTGAACACTTGAAGGATTTGACAAAATAGTTCCCGCCAGTTTTAAAATTTCCGGAGGCATAGTCGCGGAGAAAAATAAAGATTGTTTTTTCTGCGGAAGCTTTGGTAAAATTCTTTTGATATCATGGATGAATCCCATGTCAAGCATACGGTCTGCTTCGTCCAACACAAACAGCTCAAGGCTGCGGAAGTGAATAAATCCCTGGTTCATCAGGTCAAGTAATCTTCCTGGTGTAGCCACAAGAATATCTACGCCTCTTCTCAACGCATCGGTCTGATTTTTCTGAGAAACGCCTCCGAAGATCACGGTATGCTTCAGTCCGGTATGTTTTCCGTAAGCCTGAAAGCTTTCGCCGATCTGTATGGCTAACTCTCTTGTCGGAGTAAGTACCAGGGCTTTGATATTTCTCTGGGTGTTGGATGAATCTTTTCCTTTATATAATATCTGTAAAATAGGAATAGCAAAAGCAGCTGTTTTTCCTGTTCCTGTCTGCGCGCACCCGAGCAGGTCTTTTCTGCTCAATACAAGCGGTATGGCCTTCTGCTGAATAGGAGTAGGAGTTGAATATCCTTCTGTCTTTAATGCATGAAGAATTGGTTCAATTAAATTTAAATTTTCGAATGACATGTTGTTTGTTTAAATGATAAAAGGAAGGGGGCTTATCAGCTTTAATTATTCTTAGTTCTGCGGTTTAGTGGATGAGGCAAAAATTTAAAACTTCCTTTAGAATGTGTAAATATAGTGAATTTTATTGACTAATTGTTAATAAGTGTCTCTTCTTAACAAGCCTCCACATGATTTAATGTCTCATACGGGGAGAAAATCCCTCGCCTTTAGGCGAAGACTTTAGTAAGTTTGTGATATGCAAAACTACA
>JAIERY010000201.1 GCA_019746425.1 Cytophagaceae bacterium | reverse complement strand
AAAAAAAACAGAAAAGAAAACAAGTCTTAAAGTTCAGTTGCTAGATGCCAATGGCAATCATCCTATAGAGGGAAAAGTGATTTTTGAATCTGATTCTGAAAAGAACAGTGTGCCGACCACAGGCAGTTATGCTAAGTTAACTGTCAATACACAAGGTAATATGAAAATCCATGCAGAATCTCATGGATACATGCCTTTTATGCAGATGATAACCCTGAAGCAGGGTGAAGGTAATACTTTAGTCGTTTCTCTGACAAAGCTGGAAGCAGGAAAATCTGTGACATTAAACAATGTACATTTTGAACGGGGCAAATTCAATCTGCTGGAAGAGTCATTTTCCGAACTGGATAAAATTGTCCTGATGATGAAAGAATATCCTGCGATGGAAATTGAGCTGGCCGGGCACACAGACAATGTAGGTGATCCTCAGAAAAATGTAGAGTTGTCTGAGAACAGGGTGAAAGAAGTAAAAAATTATTTGATAAATAAAGGAATAAAAGCTTCCCGTATCGGAGGTGTAGGTTATGGCGGCTCAAAGCCCGTAGCCAGCAATGCAAGCGAAGATACGAGAAAACTGAACCGCAGGGTAGAATTTAAAATTTTAAAAATGGAATAATATGATATATACCTTGCCATTGTTTCAGGAAGCATCAGAGTTAAAAGACCCAGAAGAATATAGTCCTGGATTCTATTTTGGGCCGTGGTAATACTTTAATTAATATCAATAAAATTTATCCCGATGCACATTTCATAGAGTTTTATTTTCCGGGAAAAGAAAAGTACGAGGGTATGGACTGAAAAAGTCTTAGATTAGTAGTGCAGGTGCTGGATGATAAATTATATCTGCTGGCAATTGTGCAGATCAATGGACAATATAATTTGAAAAATAATTCTGTGAGCGATCGTCTTCCTATTTTAGAAATCATTCCTGAGCTCAGAAAGACTTTGTCGTCTCACAATACTATCATATTGCAGGCACCACCCGGAGCAGGTAAAAGTACAGTGCTGCCATTAGAAATTCTTAATGAAAACTGGCTCAGCGGTAAAAAAATATTGATGCTGGAGCCTCGCAGGCTTGCAACACGGGCTGTAGCTACGCGCATGGCTTCCTTGCTGAATGAAGATGTAGGCGAAACAGTAGGATACAGAGTGCGTTTTGAAAATAAAATCAGTTCAAAGACGCGGATTGAAGTAATTACTGAAGGAATACTAACCAGGATGCTTCAGCAGGATAATTCACTGGAAGGTATTGGCCTGGTGATCTTTGATGAATTTCATGAAAGAAGCTTGCATGCGGACCTGGCACTGGCATTGTGCAGGGAAGCTCAGCAGGTATTAAGAGAAGATCTTAAACTGCTGATCATGTCGGCTACCCTGGACGGAGAAGAACTTTCATCTTTGCTGGGTGGTGCGCCTGTATTAAGAAGTTCGGGAAGGCAGCATCCAATTACATTTCATTATACACAACAGGAAAAAGACATTTCCATTCCTGTTCAGGCTGCTAAAGTAATTCAGAAAGCATTCTCCGCTCACCAGGGTGACCTGCTTGTCTTTTTACCCGGAGAAGGAGAGATACAGCGCACTGCAGAAATCCTCGAAACAGAAATGATGGGTGTGCGCATTCATATGCTGTTTGGAAATCTTTCTCAGCAGAAGCAGCAGGAAGCTATAACTCCCGATCCTCATGGTTTGAGAAAAATAGTATTGGCTACTTCTATTGCTGAAACCAGTTTGACTATTGAAGGTATTCACGTGGTAGTGGACAGCGGCTATTCCAGAGTTCCCCGCTTTGATCCGCGTACAGGTTTGACGAGGCTTGAAACAATACGAGTTACAAAGGATGCCGCAGACCAGCGCGCAGGAAGAGCGGGAAGGTTGGGGCCGGGTATCTGTTACCGCATGTGGAGCGAAGGTACACATCAGCATCTGACAGCGCATCGCACTCCTGAAATTCTGGAAGCTGATCTTGCTCCGCTGGTGCTGGAACTTGCCCAGTGGGGAATTAAAGATATTAAAAAGCTTACCTGGCTTACATCACCGCCTGCCGGTGCTGTAAACCAGGCAAGGGAATTGTTGCAGCAGCTGGATGCGATGGAAGAAGATCGCATCACTCCGAGAGGGAAGGAAATGCTTCGTCTTCCTACTCATCCGCGTATTGCTCATTTGCTGCTGGAGGGTAATAAAATAAAATTAATTTCTCTGGCGACAGATCTTGCAGCGATACTGGAAGAACGAGATCCTTTATCGCGTGAAGCCGGCGCCAATTTATTTTTGCGAATAGATGCTCTGAGAAGATGGAGACAGAAAAAAAATACCCATGCAGATAACAGGGTGCTCGAGCGCGTGGAAAGGTTGGCCACTTCCTGGAGGAAAATTTTTAAAATAGAAACCGACAATTCTATTCCTTCCCAGGAGCAGATTGGGAAACTCCTTGCAGCAGCTTATCCAGAAAGGATTGCAAAACAGCTGGACAATGATCAGCAGTATTTCCGTCTGGCAAACGGGCGCATAGTAAAACTGAAAGACCATGACCCGTTGATCAGCGAAAGCTGGCTGTCGGTGGCGCACCTGGATGCAGGAAGTTCGGAAGGTAAAATTTTTCTAGCCGCTCCTCTAAATAAAGAAGACGTTATTCATCTTTCAGAAAAGAAA
>JAIERY010000013.1 GCA_019746425.1 Cytophagaceae bacterium | reverse complement strand
TTACTTTTGATAACGTCTCTGATTTAATCTTTGCATAAGTCTCCGCAGGCAACACCTGATCTCCTGTCAGTCCCAGCAGCATAAGACCTAATCCATCGTTGCCCTTTGGAAGCTCTTCATTGTATAAAGATGAAGAACCAGCCAGGTGTTTCTTTACTTGCGCTTCCAGTCCATTTTGCTTTATGTAAATTTCGCATTGCTGGTCAATGGCTACGTTAAGAAAAAATGCCAGCACAATTGGAGCCGGGCCATTGATTGTCATGGATACTGATATAGAAGGATCGCATAAGTTGAATCCTGAGTATAATTTTTTGGCATCATCGAGCGTGGCTACGCTTACGCCTGAGTTGCCTATTTTGCCATATATATCCGGACGAGTTGCGGGATCTTCTCCATATAAGGTTACAGAATCAAAAGCGGTTGATAGCCTTTTTGCCTTTTGCCCGAAAGATACATAATGAAATCTTTTATTGGTTCTCTCCGGACCGCCTTCTCCTGCAAACATTCTGGTCGGATCTTCTTCGTTTCTTTTTAGAGGAAAAACGCCGGCAGCAAAGGGGAATGATCCGGGAACATTTTCAGTAAGTGTCCATTTTAAAATATCCCCCCAGTCTTTATATTTTGGTAAGGAGATTTTTGGAATGCTGAGATGGGAGAGGGATTCAAATTTTATTTTACCTTCGAGTTCCTTCCCTCTTACTTCATAACGCAGCGTTGCCTGCGAATATTTATTTTGTATGTTATCCCATTCTTCTATAATTTTTTTATTTTCAGGATGAAGTAAATGCTGCAGTGTGTTATATTCTTCCTGTAGTGAGACAATTAATTTTTCTTCTTTTAAATGCTCAATCGTTCCTTTGATCTGGTAAAGCTTACGTGCAATTGCTGATTGTTCTTCGACAAATTTCTGATACTTCTCATGCTCCTCTGCTATTTCGGACAGGTAACGTACCCGATCCGCGGGTATAATGGTATGTCTCGCAGAAGAGGTCTCATACTTTAAAGTATTTCCAAAAACAGTTTTGGTTTTCTTTTCAATAATGCCAATCACACTTTTATAGAGCAAATTCATTCCGGGATCATTGAACCGGGATGCAGTCGTCCCATATATAGGCAGTTCTTCATCCGGAGTTTCCCAGAGCTCATGATTTCTTTTATACTGTTTCCGTACATCGCGCAAGGCATCTGCAGATCCTTTTTTATCAAATTTATTGATCGCTACTACGTCAGCAAAATCAAGCATGTCGATTTTTTCAAGCTGTGTGGCTGCGCCGTATTCTGAGGTCATTACATATAAGGTCACATCGCTATGTTCTGTAATACCGGTATCTGATTGTCCTATTCCTGATGTTTCTACAATGATAAGATCAAATCCTGCAGCCTTACACACTTTAATACTGTCCTGCACATGGGAGCTTAACGCTACATTGGCTTCACGGGTGGCAAGCGAACGCATATATACTCTCGGATTGTGAATGGAATTCATTCTTATCCTGTCTCCAAGCAAAGCGCCTCCTGTTTTTCTTTTGGATGGATCTACACAGATAATAGCAATTGATTTGTCTGTAAAATCCTGCAGGAACCTTCTTACAAATTCATCCACCAAAGAAGATTTTCCCGCTCCTCCTGTGCCTGTAATTCCCAATACTGGTATGATTTTATCCCTTTGTTTTTCATGAAGTACTTTTAAGAGAGGAGATTCAGCGCCTGTATTTTCAAAGTATGTGACCAGCTTAGCCAGTTCATTCCAGGAAGCGGTATTTAAATTATCCGGTAATTTTATTTTTGTATCTACCGTGGTAAAGTCACAGTTTTCCAGCAAGTGATTGATCATTCCCTGCAGGCCCATCTTTCTTCCATCGTCGGGAGAATAAATTTTTGCAATGCCATACTTGTGAAGCTCTTCTATTTCATGTGGCAGTATGGTTCCGCCACCTCCGCCGAAAATTTTTATATGACCGGAATTTTTTTCTTTCAGCAGGTCATACATGTATTTGAAGAATTCCATGTGGCCTCCCTGGTAGGAGGTGATAGCAATAGCCTGCACATCTTCCTGTATGGCGCAATCTACAATTTCCTGTACTGACCGGTTATGTCCAAGATGAATGACTTCCGCTCCTGAGCTTTGGAGAATTCTTCTTATGATATTAATAGCTGCATCATGTCCGTCAAAGAGGGAAGTTGCAGTCACAATCCTGATTTTGTTTTTTGCCTGGTATGGAAGAACTTTGGTCATTACTTAATATACATAATATATAACAAACATAGCTATATACTAAACTTAAAGGAAAATTTAAAAACGATATTGTCTCTGAACTCCGGATTGGCATATGGGCCATACCTCAAAAAACATCCGGCACCCAAGCCGCTTTTAAGACCTACCATACGAAATATAAAAATATTATCCAGCACGAGTCCCGATTCTGTATAACCTTTTTCCATGATCTTAAAATCAATCTTTTGATGATCAGCCGGATTTTTTAAAGTTCCGAAGCCAACGTTATGAATCATCAGTATACTGGGTCTTATGTATCTTGTCTTGAAATAAAGCCGGCCGAAATTGTGCGAAATAAAAAATGAAATATATTTATCAGAAAGAAATTCATTGTA
>JAIERY010000213.1 GCA_019746425.1 Cytophagaceae bacterium | reverse complement strand
CTTTCTCATTTTTCACTAGTTTAAAGTTATACAATTAATCCTTAACTAGTGGTTCAATTTTAGGGGAGTATTATAGCCACGTATTCCACCATTCGCGCGTTAAAAAATGAACAATTGGTTAACAGAATAAAAAGTGAGCTTAATTTTGAAAATCTTAAAAGCAAAGTAAGCTCTAAATTTAGTAGTTTAGGACTTGGTGGAAAATCTAAAGAACCATCCAAACCGGTAGGCCGTCAGCCTATGAAAGGAAAGGGCGCTAAGGCCAAGACTAAAAGATATGTAACCGGATAGTCCTATTTTTATATTTTAAAGGATAAAACAAAATGAGCGGAGATTTTATAATTTCCGCTCATTTTGTTTAGGAGAATATAGGTCAATTTATGGCACTTTTTTATTAAATTCCCTCAATATATGAGATATACTTTTCTTTTCTTTTTGGTATGGTTGATTTTTCATATGGTATCAGGGCAAGCTGATTCTATATTAAGCGTAGCCATTAACGAAGTGAGAACTTCAAAAAAAGGGGAGAGGTATATTTCCATAGATCGCATTCGAACTCTGATTGAAAATAAGACTTATATTCCTATAGCTGTAACTTCAGATGATGGAAAAAGGAAAATAGGATTCGTTAATTCAAAAGGGAAATTTTTTATAAATCCTGATTATGTTTCTTATGGGCAAATACAATGCGGTATAATACCTCTGCAAAGGGAAGGTTGGAATTTTTATAGAATAGATAAGGGAATGATCGGCGAAGAGCAGTATGACAGTTATAGAATCATTTCTCCTGATATCATTTTAGTTTCAAAGAACATGAAGTGGGGAGCAATTCTTCAAAATAACAAAGAAAAAAAAATCATCGAACCTAAGTATAAAAGAATAGAATTCAATGATAATAAGTTTAAAGCATTAAAATTTAATAGTTGGGAAATATTATCAGGTAAGGATTCGGTAGTAAAGAGCCTGGAATATGACTCTATAGATTTTTTTAAACAAGGGTATTTAATATACTCTATCAATAATAAAAAAGGATTGTATAAACTATCAAATAAAACCTTTTCAACAGCTGCTGTCACAGGTTTGAAATTCGATAATATGGAAACAGCAGTTGGTCATTTAATTAAAGTAAATATTAACGGCAGGGCGGGTTTGATTGATTATGATGGCAATGAAGTTGTGCCCGCTACATATGATTCTATAAGAATAGAACTTTCGGAAGAAAATAAAAATCTAAAAATCGGATTATATAATGAAGGTAGTGTAACTCTAAAAGAGGTGAGTAGCGAATTGACAAGAAAGCTGATTCCTGTCAAAGTAAAAGTCAGCGAGTCTTGTGAACTATGGGGATATGCAGACGAGAAAGACTCTATCATAATTGATCCAGGATATTCTGACGTAAAGAAATTTATCAGAGATTCTGCATTAGTATACAGAGATGGCAGGTGCGGAATAATAAACAAGAGCAATCAATGGCTGGTGGAGCCTGAAAATTATGAGCTTTATAAAGCGGGCCTTTATAAGAGGGATAGCAGCGGAAAGGCCACCTACTTTTTCTCTGCTGATAAATATATGAAAATTGAAAATGTAGTTCCGGACTTATTAAAGGTAAAAAGTAATAATTTCTGGGGAGTAAGTAATCATAGAGGAAAGTTGATCATAGATACTTATTATGAAAGGATAGTACCAAGTATCGAAGACAGTATCTTTGTCTTGTATAAAGGCAAAAAGATCGGCATCATAGATTTTAAGGGCGATACATTATTGGGGTTAACTGACCGGTTTGATAAAATTTTTGATTTTATAGAAGGCCGGGCAAAATTTATTAAGCAAGGAAAATATGGGTTTGTTGATGCTCGTGGAAATATTCGCGTAGCTCCTCAATACACAGAGGTTTCAGACTTTAAAGAAGGTGCCGCCGCGGTAATAATTAATGGAAAATGGGGTTTTATTGATAAGGATGAAAATATTCTTGTGCAGCCACTTTATTCAGAAGTAGGAGACTTTAAAAATGGCATTGCACGGGTAAAGCAAAAGAATAAATGGTATTTCGTTGATAAAAAGGGAAATAAGATCAACTCATCTCCGTATGATCAGATCATAGAAACAGAAAATGAAAACTGGTTATTGGTAAATGATAAAAAGCAGGGATTGGCGGACGTGCGGGGTAGAGAAATGCTTGCTCCGCGGTATGAATTTTTGCTGGACTTAAATAATGGAATGGTAATTGTAAAAAAGGAAAATAAATGGGGAGTAGTAGATAGTAAAGAAAATATTGTAATCCCACGCGAATACGATTATATTATTTATAGTACAGAAGATAATTTATATGGACTTATGAAAAATGGCGCTGAGGAAGTAATAGAATTTAATTTGCAGAAATGAAGTATGAAGATCAGGGTATTGATATTTTTATTTTTTTATTTTTTTAGTTTGCCTGTTTTTACTCAGACAGATCCCACTTTAAAGTTTTCTGAAGGCTTGTCTCCAAAGAAAAATTTATCAAAAGAAAATCCGGGCTTATATGGTTTTGTAAACCATAAGGGAAAGGTTGTTATTAATCCCTCTTATGATACCGTATATTCTAATT
>JAIERY010000370.1 GCA_019746425.1 Cytophagaceae bacterium | reverse complement strand
AAGAAGCAAAAAAGAAAATCTTTATAGTAATAATAGTCTTAGATTATTTATATGGTGTAAATCTAAAGGTGGTTGTGTCACCGACCAACCACCAAGGAATAAAGGAGCCCGGGAGAAATTACGGGCTTTAGTTTTTTATTCTGTATAGGGATTTATGATATTGAGTTCTGGAATATTTTTAAAGTCGGAAGTATTGCGAGTAACAAGCGAGAGCTGGTAAACGATTGCAGTAGCTGCAATAATGGCGTCAGGCGTTTTTATTTTCAGGGAACGGCGGAGTAAAATAGTTTGCTCTACCACCTCACTATTCATATCCAGTATAAGCACATCGTTAAAAAAATCTTCCAGTAATTTTATTTCTTCTGCCAGAGTATTGAAACCAAGCACTTCAATTTTAGAGATCACCGAGACAGTAGGAATATCATTGATGATGCTGTTCATGAACTCCTTTTTATCAGCCGGTATTTTACCGCCCAGGTAATCAATAATAATATTACTGTCGATTAAGAATTGCTGTCCCATTGGTTACGGCTGTCGGAGATATGTTTTTGAATTTTATCGGCAACATCTGCAGAGAGCTTTCCGGAATATTTATCGGAAAGTTTTTCATTAGGGTTGATGTTCTTTTTAAGTACCCTTAGTATGTGAAGATCTTCCAGTTCTTCCAGAAGCCTGAGCGCTTTTTGATGTGTGAGTTGTACAATGACAGTTTGCATAGTAATACAGTTTTAATAATTAACGGAGCTTATGGCTTGCTTGTTCCGAGAGAAATTATTTAATGAGTGCTTTAAGTTTATTCTTAGCCAGATAAGCATCCAGTAAAGAATAAACACATTTTTTATCTTCATCCGGAAGATTACTTATCTCCTGAAATCTTTCAAGCATAACAGGGTCTTTAATCATAAGCGCATCGCTGGTCTCCCCGAGTAAATAACCTACTGTAGTATTAAGAGCTTTAGACATACCCTTCACCACATCAATAGTGGGCTTAGCCTCATCACGTTCATATCTTCCGATAATAGAATGATGAAGTCCGAGTTCCTGAGCAAGTTTGGACTGCGAAAAACCTTTGGCTTCCCTGCATTCCCTTAATTTTTTTCCGAAAGTGGCCATAAATAATAGACTTTGTGCTACAAAAAGAGCTTTATATAGCTGTTTTTGCTAAAATACTACGCATAAAGTGAATAAAAAAATCATAAAGTACTTGCAATATATAGACGATAGTATATTTTTGTAGCATAAATGCACAAAAAATATTTTTTAATAATGCCAGAAAAAGACCACCCTAAAACCCTTCATGCTCTTTTAAGAGAGTATGCCAGTGCGGAAGAATTAGCCGGAGCGATAGACAGAGCGATGTTAAGCATGGTACTGCTTTTAAGATACGAACCGGAACAAATAGAATCCTTGATCCGGAGTTATGAAAGCCTTTACGAACTGAGAAACTTAATTCTTCAACAAGAACCCTACCAGCGATGAAAGAAAAAACTACCGAGCTAAAAAAACATCTAAGCAAACTTTTTGAAAAAAGCTTACGGATAAGCGCACCGTTGCATATGCTTGAAATGACCCGTCAGAAACTGGAAGAAAGAAGCCTGCAGAGCTTCGACAAAGAAGATATACTGAATGAACTTGGAAGCATACAGCACACCATGAGAGAGCTAAACAGCGAAATGCTCCGCATCCATGATTTACTAAAAAAGTAAGAAGCAATGGAAATCAAAGACATTAAAGAAAAACTCAACCTCTCGGCAGTAATACAGCACTACGGATTTAAAGCAGACAAGTACAACCGTATAAACTGCCCCTTCCACAATGACAAAACCCCAAGCATGCAACTGTACTGGAAAACCCATACAGCTTACTGCTTCTCTGCAAACTGTACTACACATGGAAAAAGCTTAGATGTAATAGACTTTATAATGAACATGGAAAAATCAAACAAGCACCAGGCAATTAAAAAAGCGCAAGAGCTGATCACCGGAACAGCGACACCGGCAACACAAGAGCAGACCAGGACAACGATCTTAACAAAAATGTTCACCTACTTTAAGAACAGCGTTCACAACTCAAAGCCGGCCAGAGATTATATAGAGAGCAGAAACCTTGATTATACAAAATTAGAAATAGGTTACAATACAGGACAGTTCCACCATGGAACAAGGAAAGAAGAAGCATTAATACAAAGCTGTTTGAAAGTAGGTTTACTAAGTCCGTTCGGAGTAAACAGCCGGTCAGGAGGACAGGCATACAAACCCTTCGCAAAAGAATGTATCTGCTTTGCTTTAAGAAACAGAGCCGGACAAGTTACAGGGCTGTACTTCCGCAGTACAATAAACAATAAAGACAGCAGACATTTTTATTTAAAAGACAGACAAGGTTTATACCCTCACTATCCGAAATCTGATACAAAGAAACTGATCTTAACGGAAAGCATCATTGATGCAGGGAGTTTATTACAGATAGAAGAAGTAAGCAAAGAATATAGTTTACTTGCTCTTTATGGAACGAACGGACTAAGCGAAGAACACACCGAAGCTATTAAAGAACTGAAAGAGTTA
>JAIERY010000275.1 GCA_019746425.1 Cytophagaceae bacterium | reverse complement strand
AGATCATTGGGCAATACAAATCACAATATGCAAATATTGTCAATATCAACAACTACAAATGGATGCCGGTGATCAGCCATGGAGATCTGTGCTTTTCAAATATCCTTTATGACAAGCGCATTGATTTTCTAAAGCTTATCGATCCTAAAGGATGTGTTAAAGAAGAGGAAGCTTACCTGGATGCTTTATACGATGTGGCAAAGCTGTCTCATTCCATCCTGGGCAATTATGATTTTATCAACAACGGAATTTTCGATATCAGATACGATAATCAGCTTAAAGTAAAACTGGAGTTGCCTGATAAAAACGGACTGGCAGATAAGAAAAAGATGTTCAGAGAGTATCTCGATAAACATGAATTTCCTTATAAGCTTGTAAGGTTATACGAAGCTTCGTTATTTCTTAGCATGATTCCACTGCATATTGATTATCCTAAAAAAGTGCTGGCTTTTATTTTAACAGGGGTAAATATTCTGGAAGAATTAAAAAATGATAAAACAAAAATATTCTGATCTGTTTCAGCAGGCTTTACGCTATATGGCAGTGGGGCTGTTTGCTACGCTGCTCAATTACGGAGTTTTTTACTTCCTGCTGGAATTCGGAAAAGTAAATTACCTTATCGCTTCAGGGACCGGATTCTTTTCCGGGGTGATTGCCGGGTATTTTTTTAACCGCAAATGGACCTTCGCTCATTCAAGATCATCGCTGGGACTATTGATAAAATATAATATGGTCTATCTGCTCTCATTGGCCTTAAGCCTGATCATTCTGAAGGTCGCAGTGGATTATCTCCGTATTTCTCCTGAGCTGGGAAATATTTTTGCGATAGGGATTACTACCTGCACTAATTTTTTTGGATTAAAATACCTGGTTTTTAAGAAAGCAATTATTCCTGCTGAAAGTACCTCCAAAGCCTGAACATGTTTGTTTTACGGTAGTTATACTATTAAAACAGATTGTTTATGCAATCAGGCAGCCCTTTTATTTTTCTTGAAAAAAACAAACTCAGAATAAAAGATATTTTACCTCTGCGGTTTATTCCCTTATGCGAACTTGTTGTAGTATTACTCTTCACCATTTTCCCATTGATATTCAATCTCCCTTTCAGAGATAATTTGTACCTCACCTGGGAAGGTACTTATCGCTTATACCTTGGGCAGATGCCTTACAAAGATTTTGGTATGCCTCTAGGCTATGGATATTTTATAATCCCGCTCATCTTCTTTTTTATTTTCGGTCCGGCATTGAAGACTTTATTATACGCACAGGTGCTGATTAATCTTTTGTCTGTCTTGGTATTCAGAGATCTGATGAAACGACTCGGCCTGAGTGAAGGACAAAGATTTTTATCGGTGCTGGTTTTCACCTTTTCCTATACATTTATTTTCTTCTGGCCCTGGTATAACAATACTGCATTTTTCTATCAACTGGTTGGAATTTATTTTATAGTAAGATCTATCCAGTCGGAAAATGTCAGATCATACATTTATATAGGATTAAGCGGATTCTTTATCTTCCTGTCTTTTTTTACCAAACAGGATTACGGCGGACTGGCAATTGTGTTTGCAGGCGTATTGCTCATCTATCAGGCAATGGTGGAGTGGGAATACAAAAAGATTTTATTGTTCGGTGCGGTACTTGCTGTTTCTGCCTTTGCTTTTATTTATCCGTTTCTGAAATATGATTTTCTTTATTGGTTCAACTATGGACAGGCTCCTCATCAGAGCAGGCTCGATAAAGGCATGTTCCTCAATGAAATTCTGGGAGGCTCTCCCTGGGAAAAATTTTATTTGCTGATCATAGGGATCATTGTTATTTCAATGATAAGGGATTTTAAAAATTTTATAAAAAATAAAAATGAGGTACTCTTTCTGCTGATTACGCTTGGAATTCTCATGGAAGCGCTTATCACAAAAGTCACCAGCAGGCTTCCTTCAGATACTACTACATATTTTCATGGCTTTGCTTTTGCTTACATCATCTCTCATTTGAGCCTGGGAGATTATCACAAAAGAATTCCATTGCTGCTTGCATCGGCGGCGCTTATCTTTTTATGGTGGTCGGGTATGTTCTGGAAATATGCCAACAGGATGTTTAACCTGGCGGCAGAAAATGAAAATCCTAATAAGAAAAAAGAGGCATTGGTATGGGAAGCATCCACTTTGCCTGTTTTCTCCAGTATAAATCTTCCTGAAGCTACTGAGCAGGGTATTGCAAGAATTAAAAATCTTGAAGTAGTCAATAAAAATAAAAACCTGCGGGTGTTGAATATGTCAGAGCTTACTCCGCTGGCCAATGATCTGAATTATCAGCCCAAGAGAAATCTCCCTTTGTGGTACCACTTCAATATAGGAATGTTCCAGAAAGAAGTGGATGAGTTATCCGTCCAGATTAAAAATAAAGAATACGACCTGGTCTTATTCGAAGTAGTGCCGAGTCTGGATAATTTCTATCCTGAACAAATAAGAAATAAGTTAAAAGAACACTACAGGCAG
>JAIERY010000312.1 GCA_019746425.1 Cytophagaceae bacterium | reverse complement strand
ATGTGAAATTCTTCCTGTTTAGATTGGAGAAATTATTTGCCTAATGAGGTTACTCCCCAGAAAATAAATGTGATCCGAGATTATAAGACTGCTGTCAGCAAGTAATTTAATTTCATTTATTTTCACTTTGCTACAGATTGAACTTGTAAAAGTCTTCTGACTTAACACCTGGCCGGTCTTACTGATCTTATAAAAGAAAAATTGATTGCTTTCAGGTTGAGTATTTATTGATATAAAGACATAGGTACTATCTCTTAATTCTATTATTCTGGTGGGATAATATAACCCACCTGTGCCTTTGTTAAGGTATAGCCGCCATTTAATATTAAAAAGCGTATCCATCATCACAACAGCTATATATCGGTCTAATATTGTTCCCAGCCTAGTTTGGACGGAATCTATACTAAGAGTAAATACATAATCTCCATCCTCATTCTGAATCATACCCCAATTACCTGCATAGTATATATCTTCATCAACACTGTCTGCATGAACAATTAAATACTTGGAACGAACACTATCTCCATTAGGATTTACTTCTAAAAAATAATGATGGTAAACTGACAGGAAAGGTTGATCTGCTGCACTCGCTCTTAATAGATAATTTCCTTTTCGATTGATAACTACATCAGAAGTAGAAGCGCCATCTCTATATTTTTTATGCCAGAGCTTATTTCCCAAGCTGTCAAGCTTCATTAAAGAAAGATAATAGTCAAAACTGCTTTCCCTTAAACCTGAAGCTAAAAAACCGCCTTCCGGTAAAAACGCAAAATTAGTAAGCCCATTTTGTACTCCACTATCACCATAATCCCAAGACGAAATAACTGTGCCGTCTGCGCTTAGCTTCTGAAAAAGAAAATTGACCTCTGAACAAGAACCCACGTTCTTATTTCCAAAATGCATTAATTCACCATTGCGGAAATAAGCAATACGATCAACTCCATAGCATGTATTTACATTTTTATTCTTCTTCCATAGAGTATCTCCGTTTAATTTTGCTTTTGCAAAGGAAGTATTTAATCCATTCGTAGTACAAAAAACAATTGTAGTGTCTGAGCTTTGATCCAAAGAATTGATTACTTCCTGATTCGGCAAATAGTTAATTAGCTTCTCCCATTGAATCGTCTGTGCAGGCAATTCAAGTGAGATAAAAACTAAAACGATATGGAGAATAAATTTTTTCATGTGTAAAAACTGCTTCCCGTTTCGGGAAGCAGTTTTAAGCTTTATTTAACTATTACCATTTTCTTTATATCCTGTTTAATACTGTTCACCACCAAAGTGTAAGTATAGATCCCGGAACTGAACCTGTCCAGGCTTATTCCTACCGTGCTGTAACCTGCATCAATCAGCGGTATTTGCATTACTTCCACACCTGTCATCATATTATGAATAATGATATATGCCTCCTTAATCTCTGTATCTTCATCCACAGGTATTATGTAAGGAATAACGGTTTCATTGCTTGCAGGGTTTGGAATGTTCTGGCTTAATTGCGCTCCCTTCTTATCTGCTTTAAAGCCGGTCTCTTCTTCAAATCCCTTCTTTAAAAATTTATCCCTGTTCTTTTTGCATTCAGGTCCAGGCTCCGGCATCTTGAATTTAAGTGTCAGGTCGGGATTCTCCTGGTCTCTGCGGATCTTTTCCCAGTCACATGCGTTGTTATGCGGGTTGAACATACCAAGCTCTATGCAGGCGATCTCTGCAAGGGCTGTTCCTGAAGCTGCAAGATATACAAGGTCTATGCTGTCCTGCGGATGTATGCTCATCATACCAAACGTAGGGTAATGATTATGGGTAGTATCGCAGGTCTGCCTGCATCGGTATTCAAAATACCTTGCCCTTGCTTCTATTTCTTTATCGCCGGGATTTATATCTCTTGCATATTTCTTGCGCTCATGTCCTTTCTTACAGAAGCCTTCGCCGTGGTAACGCTCCATCAGGTAGAGGGTAAATGTATTGCATGCTTCCAGGTTGCAATCCCGAATAGACTCTGCATAGGTTTGCAGATCATCCTGTTTCTTTTCATCATCAAAATAATGAATAATTTCTCCCTGCCATTCTTTCATCGCCCTGTAATCGCCAAGCTGATATTTTAAACTATCCATCATCGCATACACAGAATCTTTCCTTGTCTTATCCTGTCCGTTACCGTTTCCGTTTTTGGCTGCCACTCTATAGCTTACTCCCGGCACTCCCGGACAGGTGCCGTTATTGGCGTTGATGAAAGTGTTTACTACACCTCCAGGAAGAGGAGAAGGTCTACCAGGTATCGTACTTGTTACCCGAATATTTTCCTGTGCTGAGTTATAGCGGAAGTATCTGAATGAATTATACGCTATCCCATCGTATACCATTGCGCTGTCCCCGCTGATTCCAGTAAAGGCATTTTCCTGTTGTTTTAAGTCTCCCTACGGAAGACTTAAAACTTTCTATGAGACAGAAAGTCTCATGACTTTCTTTGCTTTGCAAAAGCAAAATTAATCCATGGGTTC
>JAIERY010000298.1 GCA_019746425.1 Cytophagaceae bacterium | reverse complement strand
AGGGATTAACACCTTGAAATATTTCTGCAGGAATATCGTGTCCGGAAAATTTCAAATCAACATTTCTATCTGTAAATAAAGCAATCACACTCCCAGCCAGTTCGAAAAAAGTCCAGAACATTGTACTAAAGAAAAACAGTACGATTATGACCCAAAGCTTTTCCTTCTGAATTTTCTCTTCTTCGCTTGCTAGCACTATGAGATAAATAAGCATTCCTCCTATAACTCCATAAAGAATAATTTTTGAGATAAGATTAAAGTTGATAAGAAAAGAAAAAATAGGAACTGAAATAAAAGCGCCGATATAAATCAAGTGTTTTAAATTCAATCCCAGAAATAATGGTTTGGAAATTAATTCAGAAGCAGGCGGAAAACCTTTGTCTTCATAAATATTTCTGAATTTGCCAAATAAAAATACTATAAGCCCAATAGCCATCCCTATTCCCGCAATTGTAAATCCCCAATGTCTTCCATAAATATTTCCTACTACACCACAAGTAACTGGAGCCAATAAAGCACCAGCATTTATTCCCATATAAAATAATGTAAAAGCACTATCTTTTCTTGGATCATCAATAGAATAAAATTTACCTACAAGAGTAGAAATATTTGGTTTAAAAAATCCATTCCCTATAATTAGAAAACCTAAGGCCATAAAGAAAATCATTTTATATTCAAATGCCATTGCAAAATGACCCAGCCCCATTAAGACCGCCCCCAGTATAATACTGTTTCTTTGGCCTAAGTATTTGTCTGCAATTAAACCTCCTAAAATAGGAGTAGCATATACAAGTGAGACATAGGCACCATAAATTCCATATGCTTCCGGATCTTCATATTTCAACTGCTCTATCATGTAATAAATTAATAGAGCTCTCATTCCATAATAGCTGAATCTTTCCCATAATTCAGTAAAGAATTATTATTAAAGAGCTTTGGGTTGATGTTTCATCTGGAAAAAAATTATTATTGATATATAAATGATTACAAACAACCAAACTGCAATCATTCCTTTTATTCTGACATCCATAAAAAATAGGTTTGGATAAAAATATAAAGCTAATATTAACAATTTTTTTATTAAACATCCATTCTCCGGATAAGGTTATTATTTAAATCTGTTTTATGAGCTGGATAATCAATCTGTTAATCAATGCTTTTGCTGTTTGGTTGGTAGCAGCCATATTGCCCGGTGTTAAGATCAGGAATTTTATATCTGCCATATGGGTTTCGGTATTGCTTGCCCTGGTAAATGGCACACTCGGTTGGATTCTGAAATTATTAACCCTGCCTTTCAATATTATCACATTTGGATTAGTGGGTTTTATAATAAATGTGCTGATGATTTTACTGGTGGATAAGCTAACCTTTAGCTTTCATGTAAGAAACTTCTGGTGGGCGGCGCTGTTTGCAATACTCGTATCGATTGTTATGAATATTGTTCGGCTGTTTGTATAATTTTAAATTCTCAATTCTCAATTTTAAATAAATTTCATTGAGAATGACAATTCCCTCTAACGAGGACAAGTAAACTCGAGAATTATTATTAAGAATTAATCTTGGAATACACGCTCACCACTTCTTCTGCCAACTTATCAAGCTTATTATCCATTTCAAATTCTTCATCCAGCGATTGCTGCAATACGTCTGCTGCATATTCCAGCCCTAGCGCTTTCGCAAATGTGATCACGCTTCCATAGCTTGCAATCTCATAATGTTCTATTTTTTGAAAAGCGCAAATAAGGCTGATGTTAATGATTTCAGTATTATCATTTTCCTCTACCATTTCTTCCATTTCTTCAATCAGCGCTTCCATGGTATTACAGTTCTCTCCCGTCGGAAAATGAGAAAGTGATTTGTAAATTTCATCTATGCGCAAGTAATGGATTTTACTCAGCTCAAGATGTTCTCTCAAAGCCATTTTAAGTTCTTTATTGGAAGCAATTTTAGCCATCCGCGGCAAAGCTTCGGCTAATTGTTTTTCAGCGCTGTAAATATCTTTTAACTGAAGAATAAAAAGAGATTTTAATGTTTGTTGTTCCATAGCAGTATTTATGATTATAGCTATCGGGAAAAACAGAAAAAAAGGATGATTGTTATAAAAGTTTAAACAAATAAAACGGTGATTTTTTCCGCTTCACTATAACAACGGCGTATATTTCAAAGAATTAAAAAATTTCTCTGCGTTTTCATTTCTGACACTTTCAACAGAACCGGCAACTGTTAATTCATAAACCATATTATAAATGACCACATACCTGATCCTTAATCTCATCTGCCCTTCTTCTATTTGGACTTCCATGGCCGGAAAGCCCTGGTATTTATAAGTATTCTTTTTTAGAATTTTAGTATCGGCCTTTTTATAATCACTTAAAGTATTTTTAAAAAACTCATTGGCTTTTAAAGCCGGATTCTTTTTATAAAACTCCATCGAGTATAAATTCTGCGTTTTGGGTTCAAGAGTGTATACA
>JAIERY010000203.1 GCA_019746425.1 Cytophagaceae bacterium | reverse complement strand
GCGAAACCTTTTAAATGGACGTATCAACCTAATTAGTTCGCTTATTTAAAGATCAATACACTAGCTGTAAGCTAACAATTTCAAGGGGTACGCCAGCCTCGTTAATCAAGATGTTTCCAAAAGTCTTTCTGGCCTTATGGGACGATAGTTTTTTAGTGATACCCAACTCTTCCCCTATTTTTTTAATATTATAATCGTAAGAACTTTTGGGAAGCTGCGGAAGGGTATAGTTATTTTCCTCAAGTAGCTTGATCGCTTTATCAGAAAGTGGAACAAAAGTATCCGGATGATCTTTCCGGAATCTGTTTTTAAATCTTAATAAACGAATGCAAAGCTTACCGTCAATATTTACAATATGATTTTCCTTACAAAAAACCTGGGTGTCTATATATGAAAGTCCAGTATAGCAAGAAAACAAAAATAATGTTTTAGTTTTCTGCTTGCTGTCTTTATCCGGCATATAATCTTCCATCAATTTTAATTCATTAATATCCAAGCTGGTTCTATCATGCCTTACTTTAATTTTCAAATCAAGACTTTGAATAGGATTATACGGGATAATTTGAAGACTAACGCCAAAATTGAAAACTCTATTGATGAATTTTAATGTAATAGTAGCGCTTTCCGGGCTAACCTTCCTTCCTGGCTTATTTATGAAAAATTGCTTTAGCTCCAGGCCAAGCTGCGGAGTAAAATTCATTGGCAAAATATTTGGCCGCTTAATGTGCTCAAGAAATGTAATTAATTTTTGTAGATGGGTTTCATAGGTAGCTTCCGTAGAGGGAGCCATTGAAGTGTTTATTTTTGGCTTTAATTCATTTATGTATTTTCTGTATAAATCCACAAGAGTGATAATAGCCATTTCACTTTCGCAACAATACAGAGCTTTTATTTCCTGGGGTGTAATCATGCCATGATTCCAGTGATCGCTAATGATCTTTTTAACTTTTTGCCTGATCAATACTAGCTGATCATTCAAGTTTTCTATTGATTCACCTTCACCTGGTATCCGTTTATACTTTGGATCCCATTGTCCGAACTGTGTGTAAACACCAGTGGAAATTTCTACCGGCAGATGATAAGAGAAAGAAATTTTTAAATAGATCGGTACTCTACCATCTTTATTTTTCTTCTGATTCTTTGGAAAAAAAATTAGTTTGACTGACTTTCGCATAAAAAATATTTAGGTTAAACTAAATTGGAGTTCTAAACTACTTTAAGGTTTGCCTCAGGTGATCCAAACGCTTTGTGCATTTCCATTTCGATAACTTTATTGGAAGTGCCATAATAGTGATCAAGAATTATTTTTACAGTCTTACCCGTGATTTCTGATACTACTTTGGCCGATATTCCTCTTTCACCGCAATGGCTGATAAATGTTTTAACAGCCACATGGGTTTTGATTAACTGATATTTAAAATACTTATTATATATTTTATTGCCATTCCTATACTCTTGGATTTCAACTAGCGAATTAATTCCAGCAAGTTTACAAGCCTCTTTGATATATTCATTAATTTTTTGTTCAGATATCATTGGGAGCTCATAATTGTATTTTTTGAGAATGGCATCTGACTTTGGAGTTAATGGAACAATTATATCTTTCATTGTTTTGTGTGATTTCATTTTAATGATAGAGCCATGAATATGCTCAATTCCTAACCTTTTAAAATCTGATATTCGCAACCCTGTTGAACATTGTAGTACAAACAGATCTCTTACTCTTTCATATTTCTTAATGGCAGAAAAATCATGTGAGTATAAAGTTTCTAATTCTTCCTGTGAAAGATAGATGATGGTGGGTTTTTCTTTATAGGCTTTAAATTCTGATAGATCAGCATCAATGTTGATACCTTTTCTAATTAAATGCCTAAGAAATGATTTAAGAGTTTTAATTTGATTGCCGGCAGCAGTAGGGGTCATTCCAACTTTTTTATCTTTCTTTTTTGAGCGTTTACCATTTAAAACATGCTCTTTTAAAAAATAGTTATGAAGCCTATCGTAAAAATTATAATCAATTTTATCTAAAGAAATTTTTTCACCTTTTAGATGTTCGAATGTTTTTAAATTATTGAGTACAGTGTGATAACTTTTAATGGTTGAGTGACTTCTCTTACCAGCATTTTTGATAAATTCTTCGAATAATTGAAAAAAATCTTTTTCCGGTTCTTTAGGGGTATATTTTTTCTCGTATATCCTTTTGACTTCATCAACAGTAGGGTTGATTCTTTGATTGATTAACTTGTCTTTAACTTCGTCAATCTCATTTGCAATCTTTCTGACGTTTGAATTTTTTGTTGTATAGCCATTCAGACTTTTCTTTATAGGATCTCTCTGTATTGTACTCCCCTTTCTTTAGACCACTATTACTACTATCGTAGTTGTTTTCTTTTTGCTTCTTTTTCTTTTAAA
>JAIERY010000081.1 GCA_019746425.1 Cytophagaceae bacterium | reverse complement strand
CTTTCTCATTTTTCACTAGTTTAAAGTTATACAATTAATCCTTAACTAGTGGTTCAATTTTAGGGGAGTATTATAGTTACGCTGACAAAATATGAACGAAATCCATTTGCACGAAAAAAGTGCATCGAGCATTACGGACTTTCTTGTGTTATTTGCAACTTTAATTTTGAAAAAGTATATGGACAACTCGGAAAAGAATTTATACATGTTCATCATTTAAGACAAGTCGCTACTGTTGGTAAGACATACGAAGTTGACCCAATCAAGGACTTACGACCTGTTTGCCCAAATTGTCATTCTATGATTCATAAACGCAAGACAGCATTAAGCATAGACGAAATGGCTGAAATATTAAAACAAAATAAAAACGGACAAAACACCAGCCACTAACACGGGTTTTGCGTTAGTGGGCGGACAGTGCGAATAGAAACATTTGAGCAATTAATAAACTTTGGTGCTGGTAGACATTTTACGGTTTCAAAAGCCCACCAACGCAAAGCCCGAAACCGTTGTGGGCAACCCTCTTCAAACTTTTTCCCCTTAATTATTGTTTCCTAATAAGGAAACTGATATCTTTGTTAAAAAAAACAAATGAAAGAAAAATTCAGAGTCCAGTTCTTAAATGAAGCAACTGAATTTCTTGATATGATTGACTCAAAGGCACGAGAGAAAATAATTTATAATATTAAGAAGGCTCAAATTCATAACGATAACGAATTGTTTAAAAAACTGAATGACGAAATATGGGAATTTAGAACTTTATTCAAAAAGACTCATTATCGGCTCTTTGCCTTTTGGGATAAAAGAGAAAAAGTTGATACTATCGTGATTTCAACTCATGGGATTATTAAGAAAACAGGTAAAACACCACAGGCTGACCTGGAAAAAGCTGAATATATTCGAAAATTATACTTTGAACAAAAATCATAGATATTATGAAGACAAATAAATTAAAACTAACAAGCATCGAAGAAATTACTGATAAATATATTGGGAAACGAGGTACTCCGAAAAGAGAAAAATTTGAATACGAATTAAAACTAGAACTTCTTGGAGAAGCCATCAAGCAAGCACGAAAAGAACGCAACCTGACACAAGATGAATTGGGGAAACTTATCGGAGTTAAAAAAGCACAAATATCAAAACTCGAAAACAGTTTGACGGATGCTCGCTTTGAAACAATAATTAAAGTATTTAAAGCATTAAATGCGAAAATAAATTTTAATGTTGAACTATTAAATAACAAAGTTAAAATAGCCTAAATAGAAAAGGGCATGCCCATAACGTTTTGCTATAAGGCGTGGCGGCACACCAAAATAACCAAATTAAATATCAATCGTGCCGCCATGACTTATAGCATTTGTTGCCAGCCGTTTTTCTAACTCGTCTATCTGTCATAGTATTGTCTTCGCCCCCTAACTGTCCTTGTATAGTCTGTCAACGATTGGCGTAAAAGTTTTGCTCCTAACGTCAGTGATTCCTTTGTATCAACTCCATATTTTTTGTCAAGAATAGATAAAACCCAGTCAACCATATATGGATGAGTGAAGTCGTTACGTGTCACTTTTACCTTTAAATTATTTATTGTGTAGTAATAGATCCAATTGGTGATAATGGAGTCCGTTAATTTTTCTAGTTCGTCATTGTCCAAGAGGAATTCTTTCCCGTCAATTGTAACAGGCTCAAAGTCTAGGTTTAAGTGCCGGTTGAAGTCATTGTATAAGTCGTCAAAGTAGTCGGACGTTAAATTGCTAAACAGACAATTAACATTCCGATTTTTGACTCTCAGTTTGTCATCCTCTGTAGTAATCTCGAATTTCTTTCTCGTATCAACTGTCGACAAACTTTGTCTATAGAAATAAATGTCCGCTGGGTTATTTTTTTTATTTATTCCAAAGATGTTCATATCTAATCTGTCCTGAAAAATGGCTGGCAACATTGTGTATAAAAATATGCCGGGGATGAAGCGTGAAATTTGAGTGTGATGTGTTAAAGTCCCGCACTTTTTTATTATTTTTAATGCGTGCGGGTTGCAGTATCGGTGGACAAGAAAGCACGCTCAAGACCTGCAACAGAAACAACACGAATCGTTAGCGGTAATTTTATGACGAGAACCTACATACTATTTGACACACCTGCTAGCGCGTCTGTGACGCGTACCGATTAAGTCATCCCCCTACCCCCTTCCCTTACACATAGGCCCCCCACAAGGGGGACGAGGCAAGTTATCTTCTCTGCAAAAGTATATTCTATTGCTAAAGAACCTAATGAAAAGACTAAAATTGAAGGGAAAGAAAAAAAAGTTGGAGGTAAAAATAATCAAAATACCTTTGAACTATCAGAACTTATTGGTCAAGGAATATTAGGAAATCTTACGGATAAATCTGT
>JAIERY010000116.1 GCA_019746425.1 Cytophagaceae bacterium | reverse complement strand
TGTCTTGTTTTGATAACACAAAAATATTATACTATTATTGATTATCAAAACATTAAATGTGTTAAAGTAGAATTAAGCACAGTAATTTTTTGATAATTATTAGAAACTATTCAGTAAATTTTAAATCCGGAAATTTATGCCTAGGAAAACTAATTGATCTAAAGATAATTTGTGCTTCAATATTAAAGTATAAACTCATGCGGCTTGTTCTTCCAATTCTTATAATCCAGTCATTTTTATTCTTTTCTTTATTCATTCTTCAGAAGCTCAGGCCCCGGCACTTAAAGAAAGAGATAAGCTGCAAACCCTTCTTTCAATGAAACTTTATAATGCAACTGACATTGTAAAGGCCTGCGAAGAGCTTGTTGAGTTCTCGACTAAGAATTATAAGGAAAATGAATACCTGCATTTTTTCCTTTGCAGGCGGAGAGGCCTGCAAAGGAAAATAGTTCTCAGACAAGTCGGCAAGTTTCCATCTTTCATTCTAAGGATTGAGATGGATGTAGTCGGGTTTCTGTTCCAATTTCTTTCTGCTATCCATTAAAATAGCCATCGGGTCTCTTTGCCAAATGCCAAATTCTCTTTCTTTTTCCTTAACATTAAAATGTGGTAAAACATGAGGATGCATTTTTCCCTCTAAGACACATCATCATCCTTCGATTGGACATTTCTCCAGGTTTGATTCCGAAATAATATTACTACAGCAATGGGGCTGGTGGTTTATTAGGATTTGGAGCTTGGTCAATCATTTTTGGCTGGGGGTAAATCGTCTAAACCCAAACCTGATCGGAATTTTTTTGAAAAATGCTAATAGCTCCTATTTCATACCAACTACAAATTTTATATCTTTACGAACAATACCCCCCTTTCTGAATTAATCTATTCAGTTTTAAGCACATTTATATGCTTAGAGTTATTTCAGTAATTAAATTTCTAAGCAGAAATTGGATTAAAATCGCGATTTTATCCAGTATATGTATCTATTTGTTTACAGGAAGCATTATCAATTTCAAAAAAGAAACAGCTTATAATATAAACCTGCCTATGGGGTTTCCTGATCCGATAATACCGGAAGATAACCAACTCACACAAGAACGTGTGGCCTTAGGCAAAATGTTGTTTTATGATAAAATGCTTTCTCAGGATAAAACTATTTCCTGCGGTTCCTGCCATGCTCCCAACAATTCATTTTCTGATAATAAGGACTTTAGTTTTGGAGTAAATAATACCACTGGAGAACGAAATGCAATGCCATTAATAAATTTAGCCTGGTCAAATTCTTTTTTATGGGATGGTGGTGTTCCAACACTTGAAATGCAGGTAATGAATCCTCTCACCAACCCGAAAGAAATGAATATAAGTATATCAGAAGCAGTGAAGAGACTTAATGAAAATAAAACTTATGTTAAACTTTTTAAAAAAGCATATGGATCTAAACCCGATGCCAACACTTTATTTAAAGCTATAGCTTCCTTTGAACGTACTCTTGTAAGTGGTAACTCAAAGTTTGATCAATATTATTATAAAAAAGATGCCATGGCATATAATAATTCTGAAATCAGGGGCTATTATTTATTTATGGGAAGCAGGGCACATTGCTCCTCATGCCATTCAGGAGTAAATCTTACTAACAACACATTTCAGAATAAGGGATTGTATGAAGATTATCCTGATCAGGGCAGATATAAAATAACCTATTTGGAAAATGATAAAGGAAAATTTAAAGTACCGACTTTAAGAAATATAGCTTTAACTGGTCCTTACATGCATGATGGAAGTATAAAGACATTAGAGGAAGTTGTAAGACATTACAATAATGGGGGAAAAAATCATCCGAATAAATCATCTCATGTTCATTTTCCAGAAGAACCTCCATTTAATGATGAAGAAATTAAAGACCTGGTAAATTTTCTACATACATTGACCGATATGGAATTTGTTAACAATCCAGCCTTTAAACCAGACACTAGTGCTAAAAATTAAAATTTTATACGCAATAATATTAGCAGTAATATCTGGCAGCTGCACAAGCAGCAAAAAGAATGCAGCTGTAAGAAATCAAGAACTGACTGGAGAGGTTGAGTTTGTTATAACTCCTGTAATTAACGACACACCAATTTATTTTGATTCTCTTTATAATTTTCCTGGAGGAGAGAAATTTCAACTAAAAGTATTAAAATTATATTTGAGCGAAATAGCACTTTCCAGATCAACTGGAGTTGAATACAAAAGTATATCGGATGAATTTAGAGCGGGCGTATTTTTGGCAGATCTGGTAGCAGGCAATATTGTACTCCCCTTTCTTTAGACCACTATTACTACTATCGTAGTTGTTTTCTTTTTGCTTCTTTTTCTTTTAA
>JAIERY010000224.1 GCA_019746425.1 Cytophagaceae bacterium | reverse complement strand
CGTTCAGATCGGAAACCGAACGATATAAAGGAGAATATTCCAAGGCAGGAGAATTTGTATACGACCATCCATTCCTATGGGGATCGAAACGAACAGGTCCGGATCTACACAGGATCGGAGGCAAGTATGGCGATTCATGGCATTACAACCACATGCTTGATCCTGAAACTATGTCGCCTGGATCTATAATGCCCGCCTATCCCTGGATGTTTGAAAAAACAATTGATACATCCAAGACAGCAGCTATGATTGGCGCCATGAGAAGAATGGGTGTCCCTTATCCTGAAGGTTATGAAATGCAAGCCAACAGAGACTTGATAGTACAAAATAATATGATCATCAGATCGCTGAAAGATAATAAAATTCAAGTCCTAAGTCAGTCAGAAGTTGTAGCGCTCATCGCTTATCTGCAAAGGCTTGGAACAGATATTAAATCCAATAAAGTAAAAGAAAAATAATATGCTCAAGTACATTAAAAATCATATGGCGACGATTGGCGGAATAGAAATTTATCCGATAATCTCTTTTCTTATATTCTTTACATTCTTTGTAGTTGTCGCTATCTGGGTGATGAAAGCCAATAAGGAATATCTAACTAAAATGTCAGAGTTACCACTAGAAAAAGATAATCTATCAGGTTCAGTTAAAGAATAGTAAAATGAAGACTAAAAATATTTTTAAAAAATATCTGCTACTAATCCTGATGATCTTATCAGGATCGGTAGTACACGCGGCAGATGAAACTACTGCTGGCGTTATCAACAGTGAAAAAATAGTACTTTGGTTTTGCCTTGCTACCATCATTTTAATTCTACTGGTGATAGCGTACATATTCTACGCAATGTCAGTTTTCATAAAGCATTCCGGTTTAAACATTGATATAAAAATCTGGGAGAAACTCAGACACTCCCTGACTAAAGAAGTTCCTGTAGAAAAAGAAGAGCATATACTTTTACATCATGAATATGACGGCATTCGGGAATTGGATAATAGTATGCCGCCCTGGTGGGTTTATATGTTCTATGCCACTATCGTTTTTTCCGTAGTATATCTTTTTCATTATCACATTTCCAGTGATGGACAATTACAGGATGCGGAATACCAGGCCGAATTGAGAGAAGCGGAAGAGTTGAAATCGAAACTGAAATTTGTAGATGAAAATACAGTGTTCCCATTAACGGATGCCAGCCGGATAAAAAATGGGGAAGTAATATTTCTTCAGAATTGCTCCACATGCCATGGCAAAAATGCCGAAGGAAAAGTAGGACCTAATCTAAAAGACAATCAATGGATACATGGAGGAGAGCTAAAAAATATTTTCAAAACCATTAAAACCGGTACTACCAAAGGGATGCCACCATGGGAAAGCCAGCTATCTCCTACGCAAATACAGGAGGTGGCTAGTTATATATTGTCACTGAAGAATTCAAACGCAAAGAAAGAAGCTGGACCAGTAAGTGAATTAAACAACAAAGAGTAGGAAATTTTTGGAAGAAAGAAGAATGAAAACTTTAGAATTTATTGAACCGGCAGCTACAGAATCTTTTCGCGACAAAATCTCCACGGTAGATAAAGAAGGAAAAAGAGTCTGGATTTATCCTAAAAAGCCCAAAGGGAAACTAACATCTCTACGCTCATATATAAGCTGGTTTTTCTTTGCTTTGTTTTTTGCCGTGCCTTTTTTACGGATGCAGGGAGAACCGGTAGTTCTTATAAATGTCATTGAAAGAAAATTCATTTTCTTCGGAAGTATTTTCTGGCCACAAGACTTTCATTTGTTCCTGATCGCTACCCTGGTTTTCATAATTTTCATAGTGGTGTTTACCGTAGCCTATGGGAGAGTATTCTGCGGATGGGTTTGTCCGCAGACCTTATTTATGGAAATGTTTTTTCGAAAAATTGAATACCTGATAGAAGGAGACTATAAAGCTCAACAAGCACTGGATAAAGAAAGCCTAAGTATTAACAAAGTATTCAAAAAAACTTTTAAGCATTTAATTTTTATTGCTGCTTCGTTTATTATCTCCAATACATTCCTAATGTATATTATTGGAAGTGAAGAATGGTTAAATATTATTAAAGAACCACTTGGAACGCATATTTCAGGTTTTATATCCATTGTAGTTTTTACAGGCGCATTTTATACTGTATTCGCAAGATTCAGAGAACAGGTATGCACCACTATTTGTCCTTACGGAAGATTGCAGGGCGTCCTGATCGATAAAAAAACCATAGTGGTTGCCTACGATTACAAACGAGGAGAACCAAAGGGAAAATTCAGAAAGAATGAAGATAGAAAACAGGCAGGTAAAGGAGATTGTATTGACTGTAATCTATGTACCGTTGTTTGCCCTACTG
>JAIERY010000190.1 GCA_019746425.1 Cytophagaceae bacterium | reverse complement strand
AGATATGTGGTCTTACGGTAGAACAGAATAAAAAAATAGGAGCCTTGTCTAAAGGGTATCGTCAGAGAGTAGGTCTTGCGCAAGCTCTGATCCATGACCCGCAGGTATTGATCCTGGATGAACCTACTACAGGACTGGATCCCAATCAGATTGTAGAGATCAGGAACCTGATTAAAAATATCGGTAAAGAAAAAACAGTAATTTTTTCTACACACATTATGCAGGAAGTGCAGGCAATTTGTGACAGGGTGATCATTATCAACCAGGGAAAAATTGTGGCAGATAGCAAAGTGGCAGATCTGAAAAACTTAGGCGCTACCGTAAAAGTTCTTACCGTTGAATTCCAGAGTCCGATTGATACGGCAATTATAAAAAATATTGAAGGAGTGCTTGAGGTAAATGCTTTGTCTGCCAATAAATATCAGATCAAGACAAGCCAGGATAAGGATGTGCGGGGCGAAATATTCAAGAAGGCTTCCGATAATAACTGGACACTCATTGGGATGCAACAGGAAGAAAGTTCGATCGAAAATATTTTCAGAGAATTAACCGGGAAGAATTAAGAACATGTTCACCGTATTTTTAAAAGAGATCAATACATTTTTTAATTCACTGATCGCCTATATCGTGATGACGGTGTTCCTTACGGGCACCGGACTTTTTATGTGGGTGTTCAGGCAATACAGTGTACTCGATTATGGATTTGCAGACATGAGTACTTTGTTCTCTATGGCGCCTTTTGTTTTTATGTTTCTTATTCCTGCCATCACCATGAGAACATTTGCAGAGGAGAAAAAAGACGGCACTATTGAGCTTCTGCTCACCAAGCCTCTTACCGACTGGCAGATCATCATTGGTAAATACCTTTCCAGCCTTACACTGGTTGTCTTCTCCCTGATTCCGACCTTGATTTATTATTATTCTGTATACAAACTCGGTGATCCGGAGGGAAATATAGATTCAGCCGCTGTAACAGGATCTTATACCGGACTCTTTCTTCTGGGCGCAGTATTTACTTCCATGGGAATATTTTCCTCTGTGATCAGCGGAAACCAGATTGTGTCCTTTGTGGTTGCCTTAGTGCTTTGTTATATAGTTTACCAGGGATTTTTCTTTGTATCGTCTATTAATGCATGGGGAGAATTTTCTACGCTTATCGACCAGTTTGGAATTTCCTATCATTATGATGCCTTGAGTAAAGGCCTTATTGATTCGAGAGACGTACTGTATTTTTTAAGTGTGATAACAATAATGCTTTTGTTGACTAAGCTAATTCTCGGAAGCAGAAAGTGGTAAAATGAAAAAAAGGAATTTAGATATCATTGAATTCTTATTATGGGCCGGCATCATGGTATTGCTGAACATTGTCGTGTCTCAATATTTTTTCCGCATTGATTTAACCGCAGATAAAAGATATACTATTTCTTCTTCCTCCAAAGAAGCTTTAAAGGGATTGAATGATAAAGTATATATAGAAATATACCTTACCGGCGAACTACCTTCCGAATATAAAAGATTTGAAAAATCCATCAGGGAAACACTGGATGAGTTTCGCATTTATGCCGGAGAAAAAATACAATACAAATTTTTTGACCCCAACAGCGAGGAAGATCAGCAAAAGAAAAGCAGAATCTATGAATACCTTTCTAAAAAAGGAATCAAGCCAACGAGTATTACTACAGAGGATGGAGTGAAATATGTGTTCCCGGCCGCATTACTGGTGTATAAAGAAAAAGAACTTCCCATAATTTTATTGAATGGCAACAGGGTAGAGGGAGAAGGAGAAATGGTAAATCAATCCATCGAAGGATTGGAATATGAATTTATCTCCGGCATCAAACAGCTTTCTTTAAAAAATAAAAAGTCAGTCGCGATTGTTCAGGGGCATGATGAATATGATCCACCTTCCCTGGCAGAAATTTCAAAATCCATTGCGCAGTTCTATAATATCTATGGTATTGATTTAAAAAATGTAAAAGAGCTTGATAATTATGATGCATTGATTATCGCCAGACCTGAGAAGAAATTTACAGAAGAAGAAAAATATATACTGGATCAGTATATCATGAAAGGCGGCAATGTTTTATTTTTCATGGATGCCCTTCGTGTAAACCTGGATAGTATTGGTGATATTGGTACACTTGCTGTTCCCTATGACAACAACCTAGACGATCTGATTTTCAGATATGGATTGCGAATCAATGCTGATCTCATTCAGGATATGCAGGCAACACAGATACCGCTTTATGTAGGGGAAACCGGTGATCAGCCGCAGGTAACCATGATGCCGTGGAGGTATTTTCCTTTGCTGAATAATTTTGGCGAT
>JAIERY010000220.1 GCA_019746425.1 Cytophagaceae bacterium | reverse complement strand
AGCTCAATTTATGAATTACTTACAGGCACAGCAGCTTACAATTATTCTCCTCTCGCGCAAGCTTGATGGAATTAACAGAGAAGCTGGCGCAAGCGTCCGCTTGTGCCGACTAATTAGTGTAGTTTAATATTTATGTTATGAGTAGCAAATATAAATTTAGAGATCAGGATAAGCTTTACTTTGTAAGTTTTGCAGTGGTATATTGGCTTGATGTGTTTATTATAAAATGAGTACAGGGAAATTATTTTAAATAGTCTAAAGTATTGTCAGAAGAGAAAGGGCTTAGAGGTATATGGTTGGTGTCTGATGACGAGTCATGTACACATGATGATAGGCACACATGGAAATAATATGGAAGATATTATGAGGGATTTTAAAAGTTTTACTTCTACAAGTTTGAAAGTAGCGATTAAAGAGAATATACAGGAGAGCAGGAAAGAATGGTTAATATGGATGATGGAGCGATCAGGAAAAATGAATTCAAATAATAATGGATTTCAATTTTGGGATCAGGATAATCATCCTATAGAATTATTTGACAATGAGATCATGCAGCAGAAATTAGATTATATACATAATAATCCGGTAGAGGCTGGATTTGTGGAGGAAGCGGAAGACTGGTTATGGAGCAGTGCAAAAGATTATTCAGGAGGGAAAGGTTTGTTGGAGATAAAATATATAGAATGAAGGTAGCAGAAAAGTCGGCACAAGCGGACGCTTGCGCCAGGGGGAGTGATTTTTAAATATTTCGAAAACAATCTACCACCAAGTATTTTAAAAACAACTTTAATTGAAACATTAGATTAATGAAAAAGGAATTCACAGAATATATGAAATCTAGCATTGCTAATTGGGATAAAGTATATAAAGGAATACTACAATATGAATGGCCGAAAATGAAATCTTCGTATGAAAATTTTGATATAAAAATTGATTCTATTCCTGAAGATATCCGGATTGCACTTCTTGCTCTATTTGGAGATGGAATTAATGAAAAATTACACACAAAAAAATTAGATAATTTTTTAGGCGATAGTTCAATTTATGAGTTACTAACAGGTACATCAAAATACGATTACTCACTAAAAGACGGTCAAGATTTAGTAAAATGGTACATTATGAATTATTGGTCATTTTTAAATAAATAAATTTAATGAAAAAGATACATCTATATTTTTTTCTTATTCTCTTTATAAGCAATGCTTATAGTCAGGATTTAATTCCTGGGAAAAGAATGGGCAGAATAACGGGTACATCCAAGAATACAACCGAGTTTAAATTCGAAGATTACCTAACTTTGCCTTTGTTGGTCTTATGACCAACAAGGAATTATGTAGATACTTTGAATTATGATATTATAATAACGGATCAAGTAAAATGATGACAAAGGTAGAATATAATACTGTATAATACTTTATAACGCATTATGTAGATTGAATGGTGGGTTGCTGGTCATAAGACCAACAACGGCGGAAAAATGAATGATGAAGTTATTCAACTTGATCAAGTGTGAAGGATGGAAATTGAAAAGATTCTTAAGATTTGAGTACAGGCTTCAGAAATGATCTACTAGACGTTAAATGAAAATTATATATTTACTTAAAATTAAAAACATGAAGAAGAAAAAATTAAATTTATTTTTTGTTAGCTTATTGATAATATCAGCAATCGGAAGCTCTTATATTTTTAAAGTAGAAAAAGAGGAATTGCCAAAGAAAGTAGGCGTTATTTCTGTTTATGCAGTTAAAAATTTTTCAGAGTATGGTTTTCCTCAAACTCAAAACTTAGGACAAGGTACGCAGATAAACGAGGCTCCTGGTTTTTACTCAAAGGTAAGAAACCGGGCTATATTAAATCATACATTTAATTTAGATAAAGTAAAAGCCAGAGTTTTCGAACAGGCAGGAAAGTTTCCATTTGAGATGATCAGCGAAGATAAAATATTAAAATCTCCTGAGTATAAAAAACTCATCGACAGACCAGGTTATAACGGCATACAAAATATTTATAGTTCCGCCACAGGATATCATCCCATTGTTTACTCTGATAAGTTTACTATTAAGGATGCCTTTAAAGTTGATCAGGGAATGGATGGAGCTATGATTGTACAGTTAAAATATACTTTGAATAATGAATATAAAAATCTTGATACAGGTATGGTTTCGGTAACTGCAGATATTTATTTACAAGTATCTAACAAAGATGGCAAAAAAAGCTATAAGCTAAATTGTAGTGGAAAATCAAATGACA
>JAIERY010000262.1 GCA_019746425.1 Cytophagaceae bacterium | reverse complement strand
AAGCAGAGGTTGATACGTCCAAACCAAAATATTATGCACTGGACATGTTTCCTTATCCTTCGGGAGCCGGGCTGCATGTAGGGCATCCGCTGGGATACATTGCTTCAGACATTGTGGCAAGATATAAAAGGATCAAGGGTTTTAATGTATTGCACCCCATGGGATTTGATTCCTTCGGCTTACCGGCAGAACAATATGCCGTGCAGACCGGACAGCATCCCGCCATTACTACAGAAAAAAATATTACCAGGTACAAAGAGCAATTAAGAAATATCGGTTTCTCCTTCGATTGGGAAAAAGAAGTCAGGACGAGCAATCCTGATTATTACAAATGGACTCAGTGGATTTTCATACAACTTTTCAAGTCATGGTATAACTATGACAGCAACAAAGCAGAGTCCGTTGATATGCTGATTAAAAAATTTGAAAGTTCAGGAAATAAGAATGTAAATGCCGAATGCGATGAAGATACTCCTGCATTTACTGCCGAAGACTGGAAAAAAATGTCGGATAAGGAAAAGCAGTTCATGCTTTTGAAATACCGTCTTACCTATCTGGCTGAAACAATGGTAAACTGGTGTCCCGCCCTGGGTACTGTGCTGGCCAATGAAGAAGTAAAAGATGGTGTTTCTGAAAGAGGCGGATATCCTGTGATCAGGCAAAAGATGAAGCAGTGGATGATGAGAATCACTGCCTACGCAGAAAGGATGTTACAGGGACTCGAAACCATTGACTGGCCAGAGCCAATGAAAGAGATGCAGCGAAACTGGATTGGAAAATCATTGGGCGCTGAACTGGACTTTGAAATAGTTGGAAAATCCATGAAGCTTAAAGTTTTCACTACCAGGGTAGATACAACCTTTGGAGTGACTTATATTTCTATTGCTCCAGAGCATGAGTTCATTCCTGAGCTTACCACTCCTGAATATAAAAAACAGGTCGAAGAATATGTGGAGAAAGCGAAGAACAGGTCTGAGAGGGACAGGATGAGTGATGTAAAAACCATATCCGGACAATTTACAGGATCATATGCCATCAATCCTTTCAACAATGAAAAAGTACCTATCTGGATCGCTGATTATGTACTCGCGGGATATGGAACCGGTATTGTAATGGCTGTTCCTTCTTCGGATGTGAGGGATTATTCTTTCGCAAAGCATTTCAAGCTGCCAATTATTCCTGTGCAGGAAGGTGAAGGAAGCGATATCACCCAGGAAGATTTTGATCCTAAAAAAGGAACGATGATCAACTCCGGTTTCCTGAATGGGCTGGAAGTAAAAGAGGCAATCAAAAAAGCAATTGAGTTCATTGAGCAGAAAGGAATCGGAAAAGGAAAAATCAATTACAAAATGCGTGACGCTATTTTTGGCAGACAAAGATATTGGGGTGAGCCCATTCCGGTTTATTATAAAGACGATATCCCTTATACTTTTGAAGAGAAAGATTTACCTCTGGTATTGCCTAACATAGATGAATACAAGCCTACAGAAACAGGAGAACCTCCTCTTGGAAGATCAAAAGACTTTGTATCAAAAAATATTGAGCTGTCTACCATGCCCGGCTGGGCAGGATCAAGCTGGTATTTTTTAAGATATATGGATCCTAAGAATGACCAGAGACTGGTGAGCAAAGAAGCAGAAGCCTACTGGAACCAGGTAGACCTATACATAGGCGGATCTGAACATGCTACCGGGCACTTGCTGTATTCCAGGTTCTGGAATAAATTTTTATTTGACATAGGATATGTTTCCAGCGAAGAGCCGTTTAAGAAACTGATCAACCAGGGAATGATCCAAGGAAGATCAAATTTTGTATATAGAATTAATGGCACCAATAAATATGTTTCTTATAATCTAAAGAAGCAGCATGAGACCACTCCATTGCATGTGGATGTAAATATTGTTAACAACGATGTACTGGATATTGAAGCTTTCAAAAAATGGAGACCGGACCTGGCTGATGCGGAATTTATCCTGGAAGATGGTAAATATATTTGCGGAAGTGAAATAGAAAAAATGTCCAAGTCAAAATATAACGTCGTCAACCCCGATGATGTAGTTGAAAAATATGGTGCGGACACATTGCGCATGTATGAAATGTTCCTTGGACCATTGGAGCAATTTAAGCCTTGGAATACCAATGGAATAGACGGCGTTTATAAATTTACCAAAAAATTATGGAGGCTTTTCCATGATGAGGCTTTCAATTTTAAAGTCTCTGATGCTGAACCGACCAAAGATG
>JAIERY010000072.1 GCA_019746425.1 Cytophagaceae bacterium | reverse complement strand
CGAATGAGGAAAGATTGTGTTTCTTTTCTTTCTTGAAAATATTCTGATTCCATAGAGAGGTGAAATAGCTTTGAGATACCTCTTTGGTAAGAACCATTTCAAGTATTTCTCCTATCTGTCTTCCTCCTGCGAAAACATCCGTTCCTTCTTTTTTGGTTACCGACACGGATTCACCTGTAACAAAACTATAATCAATCCTTCCGATTCCTTTGGTAATTACTCCATCACCCGGAATTAATTCACCATTGCGGATAATAACCCGGTCACCTGTCTTAAGACTGGTTATGGGTGCATTCTCAAATTTTCCATTGCCATTTATTTTAGTAATGGCAACAGGGAAGTATGATTTGTAATCTCTTTTAAAGGATAAATTGTCGTATGTTTTTTTCTGGTACCATTTCCCTATTAAGAGAAAGAATACCAGGCCAGAGAAAGAATCCAGGTAACCTGATCCTGTATGCGTAATGATTTCAAAAGCACTTCGCGAAAAAACCACTACCAATCCCAATGCGATAGGTAAATCAATATTGATGGTTTTTGACTTTATGGCATTAAGTGAAGATTTGAAATAGTCCGAAGCGCAATAAAAGAAAACCGGGAGACTAAGAATGAGGCTGATGTAGCCGAAAAAACTTCCGAAGCTTGAATCCAGATCGCCAATAGAAACGTAATCCGGAAAGCTGAAAAGCATAATATTGCCAAAGCAGAATCCCGCTATTCCTAATTTATACAGTAGGGTCCGGTTTTTCTTTACAGGTTTATTTTCGATCTGTCCCAGATTTAATTGTGGAGGATATCCGATAGAATCCAGGATCTCTACCACATGTCTTAAGCTGATACTATCATTTTTAAAAATAATGGTAAGCTCTTTTTTAAGAAAATTGATCTGGGCACGGAATATTCCCTGATTAAGCTTTTGCAGATTTTCCAGTAACCAGATACAGGAACTGCAATGAATGTTTGGTATAAAGAATGTTACGCGGGAAGAGTTTCCTTCCTTAAAGTCCGTTACCTTATTGATTATCTCTTCATTATCCAGGTAAGCATACTTGTCCCCCGCGACCTCTTTTATCCTATTACCAGGAAAATTATTGATGTTATAATAAGTGCATAAATTATTACTGTTCAGAATTTCATAAACGGTTTTGCAGCCGGAACAGCAAAAAGATTTGTTTTCAAACAAAACAGAGTCGTTTATGCAGTCATCACCACAGTGATAGCATTTTACTTTCAGATTTTTTTCTTCTTTGACCAGTAATTCCATGCTTGAAGTTTTATACTAAGTTACCCGGACTCATTATTTATTAAATTGACCAGGGAACTGGTGAAAATTGATCTTGATCAATTTTCTTTTGGTGAAAGAGGAATAGCTTTGCGCATACATTATTGCTAATCACTTATGATCATTTTAATATTCTTTGTCGCCCACTGGTATCTTTCTTTATTTGTCCAAACTTTTTTTCTTCACCGATATGCTGCTCATCAGATGTTCACAATGAGCAAGGGCTGGGAAAAATTCTTTTATATCCTGACTTTTGTATTTCAGGGTTCGTCGTTTTTAAGTCCGAAAGCTTATGGGATTATGCATCGCGCTCATCATGCTTACGCTGATACGGAAAAAGATCCTCATTCGCCCAAGTATTCATCCGGTTTAATGGATATGATGTGGAAGACAAAAAATATTTACAATGACGTTTTGCATGGCACTTCCGCAATCGAGCAAAGGTTTACAAAAAATGTCCCTTACTGGGAAGCAGTGGAGAAAATAGGAGATAACTGGGCCGTAAGAATAATGTGGGGTACTTTATACGTTTTATTCTACATTAAATTTGCTACAGCATGGTGGATGTTCTTATTGCTGCCCATTCATTTTTTAATGGGTCCTGTACACGGAGCAATTATAAACTGGTTTGCTCATAAGTTCGGATATGTGAATTTTAAAGTGAATGATACCGCTAAAAATTTATTACCTGTGGATTTCTTAATGTTGGGAGAAAGCTATCATAACAATCATCATAAATTTGGAGGCAGAGCGAATTTTGGAATCAAATGGCATGAGTTTGATCCGGTGTATCCTTTCATTCTATTATTTAATGGCTTGGGAATTATTACGCTGAAGAAAAATAATGATCTGAATATTATGTAATTAATGATCTGAATATTTACAGCTTATTTGGACGAGTGGATTCAAGTCCAGACATTTCTATAATCTTCCGCAAATTTTCGAAAGGTA
>JAIERY010000114.1 GCA_019746425.1 Cytophagaceae bacterium | reverse complement strand
AAGTGATGAGGTCCTGCCCAGATGTAAATAAATATCAAAGCCCAGAAGTGAATGATCGAAAGTTTATAAGAATAAACCGGACGATCCGCTGCCTTTGGTACAAAGTAATACATTAATCCCAGGTAAGGAGTCGTGAGGAAAAATGCTACCGCATTGTGGCCGTACCACCATTGAACCAGGGCGTCCTGAACACCAGCGTACCAGGAGTAGCTTTTCATAAAGGATATCGGAAACTCAAAAGAGTTCACAATATGAAGTACTGCTACTGTTACAAATGTTCCTATGTAAAACCAGATACCTACATATAGGTGACTTACTCTTCTTTTTAAAATGGTAGCCAACAAATTCCACCCGAACACCACCCATATTAAAGTAATGGCTATATCAATCGGCCATTCTAGTTCAGCGTACTCTTTACTGGTTGTAAATCCTAATGGGAGGGTTAAAGCCGCAGATACGATGATCAGCTGCCAGCCCCAGAAATTTATGTTGCTGAGTAGGTCACTGTACATTCTGGTTTTCAACAACCTTTGAAGTGAGTAATATACTCCGGCAAAAATTCCGTTCCCTACGAATGCGAAAATGACGGCATTCGTATGAAGCGGTCTTAGTCTTCCGAAGCTGGTATACTCGATTCCGAAATTGAGTGCGGGCCAGATAAGCTGACAGGCTATGGTAAGTCCAATCAGCATCCCGACTATTCCCCAGATAACTGTCGCATAGCAAAAGTTTCTGACAATGGTATTGTCGTATGAGAACTGCTCGTTCTCAAGTGTTCCCAGGTTAAATTCTATTGAAGCTTTATCAGTTAATAACATGCTCATTTTTATGATTGTTAGTTTTGAGATCTTTTTTCAATTCATCCTCGAAAAGTATCCTGACAGATGGGCTGTAGTCGTCTTCAAATTGTCCTTTCTTAATTGCCCAGATGAATAGGCCCAGGAAAGTACAGGCTATCAGTATGCTTATTAAAATCAGTATGAAGATGACGCTCATTTGCAGTTGAATTTCTTACTACAAAGAAACATCCGGTGAAAATATTGCCGATGAGCCTGGATAATTCACTTATTGATGAATATCAATTTTTTTATAAGTGCCTGAGAGTCTTGTGAGACCTTTTTTAAGAGCCAGGATATTTGAGCCGATTATCACAAATAAAACAACAGAGACGGAGCTGGCAGGCATGAGGATGGCCGCAATAAGAGGATTGAGATTGCCGCTCATAGCAAAGAACAGACCTGTAATGTTATAAATAAGAGAAATTATCAGACTGGCTTTCACCAGCAGGTGAGACTTCTGACAAAAATCAATAAATATATCCAGGCGTTTTAAGTTATCTGAATCCAGTATGGCATCGCAGGCAGGAGAAAAGTTGTATACATTGTCAGATATGGTAATGCCAGTGTCACTTTTCTTTAACGCTCCGGCGTCATTTAAGCCGTCTCCAATCATAAGCACTGTTTTATTTTCGGATTTGAGTTTTTTGATATAATCCAGTTTCCCCATTGGATCTTTTTCAAAATGAACTCTGGATGAATCTTTAAATAAATCCTGCATCTCTGTTCGTTGACCAGAATGGTCACCTGAAAGAAGGTGAAGCTCAAATTTTTTATATAGATTTTTTATAAGCTCAGGAAGCCCTTTCCGGATCTTATTTTTTATGATAAAATATCCGGGAGTAGTACTATTGATGGATATATAAACTTTTGTCCGTTCTTCTTTTTTTACCAGTGTATCATTTACAAAAGAAGAGGATCCGATTTTTATGTAGGTATTATTTATTTTCCCTTCAATACCTTTTGAAGTAGTTTCCTTAAAATCCTTTACTCTATGGATTTTTTCAGCGGTAAGAGAATTGAAAATTATTTTGCTTAAAGGATGGGTTGAATGAAGGGTCAGAGATTTTATATAGTCAAATTCTTCGGCTGTAAGATTTTTACCGCTGTATTCTGCTATAGCCTGTTCGGTGGAAGTGAGTGTTCCGGTTTTGTCAAAGACAATCGTATCGGTTTTAGCAAGGGATTCCACTACCTCAGGACTTTTGAGATAAAATTTATGTTTACCAAGAATCCTCATTACGTTGCTGTAACAGAAAGGAATGGAAAGCGCGAGGGTGCAAGGACAAAAAACAATCAGTACTGCCGCGAATGACTGGACAGCTTTGGAAGCGTCCATCATCCACCAATAGGCATAAGTACCCAAGCTTAATAGG
>JAIERY010000432.1 GCA_019746425.1 Cytophagaceae bacterium | reverse complement strand
CTTTCTCATTTTTCACTAGTTTAAAGTTATACAATTAATCCTTAACTAGTGGTTCAATTTTAGGGGAGTATTATATTCTGTAAAGTTACTACTGCTCGATGCTTTGGAATTTTTATTAAGCACCATCAGATTCAATGAAAAATTATTCCTCTTTTCAAAAGTGTAGCCAGAACTTACCACTACATTAATTGCGCTTCCTGTTAATTCCTGGTCTGTGAGAATATTATTGTAAGTGGTAGTGAGTGATGCTCGCATCTTCTTATCAAAAAAGCTTTTGCTTATGGAGGCTGTTGGTCCGAATGCAAGGGAAGAAATTTCTCCTATCTGGTTTTGATTCCCATTTACTCCGGCAAGTATGGTAAGGGTTTTAGGAAGTATGCTGTACCTATAAACAAGATTGCCATTATAAAAAACAGATTCATTACTTGTTACTTGTTCTCCCTGTGTTTGATTGGCTTTCTGATAGGCAAGGTTTAAATTAACTCCGTGTCTTATTTCTTTTCCTGTTGAGTTATATCCTGTATTGAAATTTCCGCTTTCTGTTACCTGATAGAAGTTAAGGGTATCTAAGCTCTGGAACTGATCGAATTTTCTTGATAAACGATTATAGGTAATGAAGTTGGAGTATTGAGCTGCAAAATTCCATTTCTGATTGGGAACGTAGCTACAATTAACAGAGCCTATATATCTTCTGGTAGTACTGGTGTTGTTTTCTAAAATATTATTTCTCTGAATACCTGCATTGACATTTAAATTAAGTCTTTGCTTAAACATTCTAATGGATGGAGCAATGGTAATATTTTCAAGATCATTATTAAAGAAATATGCTCCTAAAGTTCTGTACTCCGGTTCTATTCTTTCATAGCCAAGTGCTAAACTGTAAAAATCTCCATTGTAGGTAAGATTGCTTTTAAAAGCACTGTAATACTGTGTTGAATTTTTATGGGTATAGAAGGGAGAGAACACATTTTTATTCTCTTGCTCTGCGTTTGTTGCTCTTATATCTCGTGTGTATGCACTTGTAGCATATTCAAATCCAAAGACTGTCCTTTTACCTAGTTGCTTTTGAGCGTTAACAGAAACAACCATATTCTGCGCTGGTAAAACGTTGTTCTGTAGTGGAACATAAGGGATCGAAGTAATATCGTCTTTGGCGGTAAAAAAGATCAGGTCTATAAAGCTACCATCCTTGTTCAATCCGACTTTCAGACCATAACCCATTCTCTTAAATGAGGGAAGATCCGCATTAGGTGATAAGGTATCTTCTGCAATGGCTTTGTTTAATCTCCCATACATAGCAGATATTCTCCAGATGCCGGGGGTTAATTCAACACCTGCTCCGAGAAAAGTATGCCCTGCAAGTGTGTAGGGAGAAAACGTAAGATTTCTATATCCAAAATGTGCGGTGATCCACCGATAATTCGGAGAAACACCGTATTGATTAAAAGGCTGGCGAAATTCTCTGTTCTGGTTTGACCAGGAGGCTGAAAACGGTACTGACCAGCCATACAGGTCAAAATTAATTCCTCCGTTCAGGAACCACAGGTAGGGCGGTCTTCGATTTTCAATTCCGTTTACTCCATAAAACGTATGTGTTGTACCTAATGAGCCGGAAACTTTTAAGGGCTTTTCTTTACCGATTGATTCTAAATTTTGGGCATCCGAAGTAGAAACTATTGTTATAATTAATAGTAAAGGAAAAAATGAATGAATGTAAATCTTAAAAAAATACATTTCCCTAGCTGGGTTAAAAATGATTAAATAGTATTAAATACAATAAATAATCGACATAAATTTATTTAGAGCCTATAAAAATACTTCTTACTAAAGGAATTATCAAATAATTATTTATAATTTCGACGAAATCAATTAATCAATCAATTAATTAACTTAATTCAAGCAACTTTTAATTTAAGGACTTGAAATAATTCAATTATATTTCGGTCTTATACCACTTTAGGTCTGGAGTGTCCTTTAAGTTTCAATTAAAATAATAATCTTTTCTTTTGGGGAAAATAAAGAGGAAATGGAGGCTACTTTAGGTTTGAATACTGCCTTTTAAGTTTTTCAATTGGGCAAGATTGTTAACACTATGTGTGGATTTCTTTTCGATTAAATGGGTTTTCTACAAAGTATTGTACTCCCCTTTCTTTAGACCACTATTACTACTATCGTAGTTGTTTTCTTTTTGCTTCTTTTTCTTTTAAA
>JAIERY010000077.1 GCA_019746425.1 Cytophagaceae bacterium | reverse complement strand
TTTTTATATTGATGGACTGACATTGCTTCCATTACCCAAAATATTTTATACGTATTACAGATCTAAATTTATCAGTGAAGATGCTTCATATTATCGCACAAACCTTAAAGGAGAAAGGTATTTGGTGAGACCATTTGGCCCGGACATGGTACATACGCCACCAGAGAAGGTCAGTATCTCAAATAATATTTTTAGTATTGACGATAAGGATAGAGAAATTTATAATATCCCAACAGGTTTAATTAGTATCGATGATATTTCATATACCAAAATGACACTTCAGCTGTTAGTATCTGTGAGTGCTAAAGAGAATAAATTGGTAAAGGAAGTTATTGATGGATTTGCAATTTATTCCCTTGCAGAAAATATTAGTTACTATGAAACTGTAAAGAAAAATGTAAAGTTATTTGAAAAAAATATATCAAGCAAAATTGAGAATCTTGAATTTAAAATAACTATACCTTATATCATAGAAAATAAACCAGAACAACCTAAGCCATTACTGACATCGAATTGGCCTGAAATTGATAGGTATAAAAATTCTCCAAACAAATGTTTTAATTTTAGCAGTGAAGATCTGATAAAAGTAGTTGAACAAATATTTAATATAAATCATGTAGGGCCTGAGAACATAATAAATCAAGAAAATTCAATAGAAATCGACATTAACAAAAGCATGTTGCTGAATTCCCCCAATCGTCAAAAGTTGGTTAATGACTTAATCAGGAAAAGAGATTATAAATTTGGAAATATAGATAATAATGTTTTCTTGTTGTACTTGTATTACAAAACTGCTGATGACTTTGTTAAGAGGATAATTAGCTTCAAGAGCATTTTAGCTAAATATAATCATGAAGACATTAATTTATCCTGGACGGAAGAGCTGCCTCCTGAATTCACAAATAACTATAGAAATCTTTTAATTGCAGCAGGTGAATATGAACTGCTTGAAAAACTGGATGTTGAAAAATACATGTTACAATTAAGGTAAAATGGAGCTAAACATAAAACATACTGACAGTTTTGCTTCAGGGGCATACATTCTTAATAAAAATAGAATTCCCTACTCTTCTTTTAAAGAGTGTTCTACAGTTTTTCTCACACAGGAGAATAATACGATTCTAAAAAATGAAATTCTAAAACTTATTAACGATAGTAAAGATGTATTAAAAATATGTAGCTTCATTATTACCGACAAAGAAGTTTTTGATGCGATACTAAACAAAGCTCAAACTACTAATACCGCCATATTTGTACTTACACAACTCGACCAAAATAAACTTATAAATTCTTTTTCCTTGCTTGATTTTTTAACAGAAGAAGAAATAAAAGAGAATACATCACAAACTCATTTGAAGCATATTAAAAAACTATTTGACAATGGCGTTCATGTTAGAGCATCAATATCTGCCCATGCTAAATTTATTGTATCCGATAGAAAAATTGGCTTCATAACCAGCGCAAACCTTACTACTCCTTCACTAACATTTAATACTGAATCGGGCGTGTATCTTGACGAAAATGACACGTTAGAATTAGACAAGCTATTTGATGTTATATTCCAAAGGGGGACAGGTTATAGACAGTTTATAAGCAGTTCTAAGAAAAATAAGATGTTCGTAGTTCAGGCAGAAGTTAAAATTGATAAAGACCTTCTTCCTAATCCTACCTTATCAAATTTACGATATACTTATGAAAATGAAACGAACAATTTGTTTGACGAAATCATCAAGATTATCAATGAGGCATCGGAATATTTGTATATTTCCACATACAGCATTGTTGGGTTAACTTCAATCAATGAATTTACTCAAGCAATAAGTACTGCCAATAGTCGTGGAGTTAAAATTAGGTTATTTTGCAGAGGAATGAATTACCGAAACGACCACTTAATTGGTTCAAGTATTTTGCATTCTAAAGGATGCGAAATATTTGCTGATATATTTAATCACTCTAAAGGAATTATTAATGAAAATTCAGGTTTAATTTTTACTGCTAATATAGATGGTAATCATGGCTTAAAAAATGGATTTGAAATAGGATATATCCTTAATGAAAACCAAAGGTTAGAATTTTTAGAAATACACAAACATCTCATAGAAACTGGATATTATATCTATCAAAGCGAACCAACAAGGCAAGAATTATTTCAAACCTATCTAACCTATGAATTGGCTAAAGGAATAAATTCACCTTTATTTCCAAA
>JAIERY010000075.1 GCA_019746425.1 Cytophagaceae bacterium | reverse complement strand
AAAATCCGTATTCAGAAATTTCTATAAATCTATAATCTTTTCCGCGGCATTGCAGTTGGCATTTTACCTCGATCATTGGTTCTGGATTAGCTGTGTGATCGCAGGTGTTTACCCAATCATTTTCCTCTGGCATTTTATTTCTTTCAAAGAAGATCTGAACATCTTCAGCGCACTCGGGAGAACATTCCATTATCTGAGCGGCACCATATCGAAGCTTTATGGATTTTTTATCATGCTCTGTGTGATATGTTTTATCTATATATTCCTGATCGATTCAAAATTTACACTGGAAATCTATGAGTATATCCTGTGGAATATTAATCTGAGTGAATTTGAAGAGAGGTATTTTTTTATTGCATTTCTTACAGCTATTTGTTTTATCGCATACAATATGATATTGCCTGTTTTTATCATAGGCACCGGGCTGGTATATTTCTCTATGAAGGAAATCACCGAAGCAGGTACGCTTAAAGAAAAAATATCAAAGTTTGGATTGAAAAATAAAAATGCTGCTAAGAATTTTGCATAACATACAGGTATTATTTTTTACACTGATTCTGATCCTTTTTAGTAATACTGCTTCCCCGCAAGACCAGGAAATAGGACCTGCAGTACCGGAAGATTACGAGACTGAGCATATTCATGAAAATGTTAACGGGAATCAATTTGAAAACCATAACAAATACTCACCTTCCGTTAAAGAAAATAAATTTGACCGGGAAGAATGGAAGAAAGCCACTAAAGATATAGACTATACACCTAAGAATAAAAAAAAGGAGAAAAAGGAAAAGAAAGAACCAGAATACGACGATTCTACCAGGTCGACCACTACTTTGCCAGATCCTGGCCCTATCGGGCAGATTATTTTTTATGCCCTTGCCATTGCTGCCATCCTGATAATACTTTACTATATTTTCGGCAGAGACCTTTTCATGAGCAATAAAAAGCTGCCTAAGAAAAAAACGGTAACCATTGAAAACCTGGAAGAGGAAATCCACGAATCTGACCTAGATATTTTCCTGAGGGAAGCGCTCAAAAGCAACAATTATAAACTTGCTATCAGAATTTACTACCTGATGATCATCAAAGAGCTATCTGTTAAAAACTGGATAGAGTGGAAAAAAAATAAAACCAACAGGGAATATCTTTTTGAGATGAACCAGCGAAAAGAATACCAGGTGTTTTTCGACATTACCAGAAATTTTGAAAGAATATGGTATGGCGACCTTGAAATCAAGGAAACAGACTATAGCAATATGAGTCCGGCGTTTCAGAACTTTATAGACAATATTAAAAAGGGGAACTGATGGAGAAGAACGGAACAACGATTGTAATAGTCATCATCTCTGCCCTTCTACTGATCGGAGTATTTCTTTTTATGAGCAATGACAGTGTGGAAGAAATCAACTGGCAGGAGCATTACATCAATCAGAGTAAAGACCCTTACGGGACTTACGTAGTGTCTGAATTGTTAAAAGAATATTATCCTAAAAAGGATATTACTTACCTGAGTAAGTCAGTGTACAAGAGCATACCGCTGCACCAAAAAGATACTTCCAACTATATTTTTATCGGAGGCGATCTGTACCTGAGTGAAAATGATATTGATTCACTGTTGGTTTTCGTATCTGAAGGAAATAACGCGTTTATCTCCAGTAAAAAATTTCCTGACAACCTGATCACAAAATTATTTCCCAATCCCTGCGAGGGATGGTCAGGCCATTACGAATACAAAGACACCATGGTTAAAATGAATCTTTATCATCCTAACCTTACCCGTGAAAAATCATTCACCTATAAGTCACCAGTAAAAGATACTACTCAACTATTATCGTATTATGGATGGCATGGAATAAACTCAGCATATTATTGCGATACATCGGTAGCCAGCATCAGCAACCTTGGCTATATGGAAGAAAAGAACGGAGACAATAATATTAACTTCATTGATGTTTCTTATGGAGAAGGGCATATTTTTTTACATACTTGTCCTGCCGTCTTCACCAATTATTATTTATTAAATGAAGATGCGGTAAGTTATGCAGAAAAGGCATTGTCGCATCTTAATTCAGGAGATATTTATTGGGATGAGTTCAGCAAGCTGCCAAGCATGGACAGTGAAGATCCGAACAACCCGAGGGCAGAAAGCCCACTGAAATTTATTTTATCAAAGCCAAGTCTCAAGTATGCATGGTATCTGACG
>JAIERY010000175.1 GCA_019746425.1 Cytophagaceae bacterium | reverse complement strand
TTCCATAAAATTTAAAATATTAATTTATAATACAATTAAGGTTAGTTGTTTGGGCTTAATAAAGATAGTAATAAAGTTTTAATATTTAATTTCTTTGCCCCGACTATTTTGCTATCTGTTTTTTTCTTCTGAGAAAATTTTATATTTTAATGCCTTCAAGCTTTAAGCCATCTGCTTGGGCTTTCCGCCTCTTAACATTTAACCTGTAACTTTTAACTTTTTAACCATATATCATGTCCAAAACTAAAGTAACCATTGTCAGCAACGGGCCGATAAGAATCGAAGGAGAATTTGAAATCAGCGATATGCAGGGTAATACATATAATGTTGGTGGAAGAGAGCTCGTATCACTTTGCCGGTGCGGACTTTCAAAGAATAAACCCTTCTGTGATGGAGCACACAAAGGTAATTTTGTACATGAAGCAAAAGCATTTGACCTTTCGCCGAAAAAATAACATGATTATTTCTGGATAATTAATTTTAAATATAAACCTAAACCCACTATTATGAAATTAAGAAATTCTATTACCATTTTTCTTTTTTCATCCGCCCTCATTTTTCAATCCTGTTCGAATAATGAGTCGAAAACAGCTAATGACTCTAAAAAAGATTCATTGCCCAAATACAATTATGTTAAAGTAAACAGCACTCATTTTGAAATCAATGGCAAGCCATATTATTATCTGGGCGCTAATTTCTGGGCAGGTATGAACCTTGCTTCCAAAGGACCGGGCGGCGATAGAGAGAGGGTGCTTCGTGAACTGGATAGACTTCAAAACCTGGGAATAAACAATTTGCGCATTGTGGCCGGTAGCGAAGGTCCGAATGATGCGCCTTATCGTATGTCTCCGGCTTTACAAAAAAGTCCCGGCGTGTATGATAAAGATCTTCTGGACGGTCTTGATTTCCTTCTTGCAGAAATGGGTAAAAGAAAAATGTATGCAGTGGTATGTCTGAATGATTACTGGCATTGGTCAGGTGGAATGGGACAATATTTGGTATGGGCAGGAGAGGCTGATTCTATTCCGTATCCTCCTCCGCATGTTAATGGTGATTGGTATACATATGAAAAATTTGCCGCTAAATTTTATTCGAGTGAAAAAGCAAAAAACTATTTTAAAGATTTTATAAAAACTATTATCAGCAGGAGGAATGAATATACAGGTTTGTTGTATTCTGAAGATCCGGCTATCATGGCCTGGCAATTAGGTAATGAACCGCGTGGAACTAGTAATGAGGAAAAATTTAATGAATGGATAGATCAAACTTGTACATATATTAAATCATTAGATAAAAATCACCTCGTAACGACAGGATGTGAAGGTAAAACTCCCTGGGATGTTGCTGATATGGATTTTGAAAAAAATCATGACGGTAAGGATGTAGATTATACTACTATTCACATTTGGGCTCAAAACTGGAATTGGTATAATCCATTAAAGGCAGATAAAACATATGATTTATCTGTAAAAAAAATGCAGACATATTTGTCAGAACACGTTGAGGTTGCTAAAAAGTTAAACAAACCTGTTGTTGTGGAAGAATTTGGTCTGTCAAGAGACAAAGGCAGTTTTGATCCGGCATCGGCAACAGTTTATAAAGATAAATATTATGCCGCGGTATTTGATACCATTTACAAAGCTGCGAAAGCCGGCTCTCCTGTGGCAGGAGTGAATTTCTGGGCATGGGGCGGTGAAGGAAGACCTCCGAGGCCTGGTCAATTTTGGAAGGCAGGTGATTCATGGCTTGGAGATCCTCCACACGAACAGCAGGGATGGTATAGCGTATATGATAAAGATTCAACCACTATTAAAGTAATTACAGACTATACAGGGAAAATGAACGCTTTGAATCAATAAAAGATTTCAACCTGACCAATAAAAAAAGTCTCTCATCAATTGAGAGACTTTTTTTATTTTGTTTCCATAATCTGAATAAAAATGAATGACTCCTAGTGTTGGAAGTTGTAGAGATACTTGGATGATTTCTTCTTCGCTTTCTTGTGACTTTTATGTTTTCCGCTAGGTTTCGGTTTATAGCTTTCTGCAATTGCAGTCCCTGCAAGCAGACATGCTAATCCTGCTATTAAGTAAATTTTTTTCATTAGAACTGGGTTTTACTGGATCACATTTATTTTCTGGGGAGTAACCTCATTAGGCAAATAATTTCTCCAATCTAAACAGGAAGAATTTCACAT
>JAIERY010000417.1 GCA_019746425.1 Cytophagaceae bacterium | reverse complement strand
AGCCGGATCTTTCCTGGCAGCAAAACCCACAGCTCAGGATTCTATAAGGATAAACCAGATCGGATATCACCCCGACGGCCCGAAAGTAGCGGTAGTAGTTGCACCAACTTCCGATAAATTTTATGTAATCGGTGTAACTAAAAAAGATACAGTTTTCAGAGGCACACTTAAAAAGAAAGGTGTATGGAAATTTTCCGATGAGCAGGTAAGTCAGGCTGACTTTACCAAACTCACCAAGCCGGGAACTTATTATATCAGCATTCCTAAATTTGCAAACTCCTATCCATTCGCGATTAAAAAGAAAATATACCACGAAGCAGGTAAAGCAAGTCTTAAAACTTACTATTATCAGAGAACAGTAATAGAACTGAAAGAAGAGCATGCAGGCAAGTGGGCAAGAAAAGCAGGCCATCCTGATACTGAAGTGCTGATCCATTCTTCTGCTGTTTCTGAAGGAAGATCTGAAGGAACAAAAATTTCTTCTCCTTACGGTTGGTACGATGCAGGAGATTATAATAAATACATAGTAAACTCCGGAATCACTACTTATACATTATTGGCATTATATGAGCATTATCCGACTTTTATGGATACGTTGAAAACCAACATCCCTGAAAGCGGTAATTCACTTCCTGATTTATTGGATGAAGCATTATTCAATATCAGATGGATGCGTACCATGCAGGACCCTTTCGACGGAGGGGTATATCATAAACTTACCAATGAAGGCTTTGACGGAATGGTAATGCCTCACGAAGCAACACAGCCAAGATACGTGGTAATGAAATCTACCGCAGCAGCTCTTGACTTTGCAGCCATCATGGCGCAATCTGCAAGAGTCTTTAAAAAATTTGAGAAGCAATTGCCAGGCTTTGCCGATTCATGTCTTGTGCAGGCTAAAAAAGCATACGAGTGGGCAAAGAAAAATCCTAAAGTATATTATGTGCAGAATGAGATGAATGTAAAATTCAAACCCTCTGTATCTACCGGAGAATATGGTGACGGTGATGTATCTGATGAGTTTCAGTTTGCAGCCATGGAGTTATATGCTACCACAGGAGACAATGCTTATTATAAAGAAGCGAATATTTCTTCCACGATTGACAAGTTCAATGTTCCCGGCTGGCCGAATGTAAATACCTTAGGATTGATCACACTGGTGCATTACAGGGCAAAATATCCAGTTATGGCAGATACAGAAGTGATGAAAGCACGGATATTAAAGCTTGCTGACGATCTGAAGAACCATGCGGCTGTTTCCGAATTCGGAATTCCAATGGGAGCAGGAGCAGAGGCTGATTTTATCTGGGGAAGCAATGCTATAGCAGTAAATCAGGGAATGATTTTAATGCAGGCGTACAGACTTACCAATAATAAAGAGTACCTGAATGCAGCTATAGCGAACCTGGATTATATATTCGGCAGAAATGGCACCGGTTATTCTTATGTAAGCGGTTATGGTGATAAGCCTATGAAAAAGCCACATCACCGCCCGTCTATTGCAGATAACAATGCAGATCCTGTTCCAGGATTTCTTGCTGGAGGCCCTAATCCAGGTCAGCCTGATAAAGCACAGTGTCCAATTCCTTATCCTTCTAACCTGCCTGCTAAATCCTATATAGATCACGACTGCAGCTATGCATCCAATGAAATTGCTATTAACTGGAATGCACCGCTTACTTATCTGATTTTCTCAATAGAGGCTAGCCAGGAAACAGCGGTGAAGAAAAAATAACATGATTTATGGATTGAAAGGATAAACAGGATTTAGTTTTACCTTTAGAGACATAGTATGGTTTCCAGCCAGGCTATACCTCTTTTATTAATACAGTTTCTCTGCCATATTTTAATATTGTAGTGAATCCTTTAAATTTGTTTTTAGAAGTATTCGAAGAGACTTCCTTTGGTTTGTATGGAAAGAAAAGGTATGGATACGGTTTTAACGGTATAGAAAAGACTGATGAGATTAGTGGAACAGGAAATCACTACTCAGCACAGTTTTGGGAAATGGATCCAAGATTGGGAAGAAGATGGGAAAGAGATCCGGTTGTTAAAATGCATGAAAGTCCTTACGCAATTCTCGGAAATAACCCGATTTGGTTTGTTGACTTAAACTGGAAAATCCGGTGAAGTTGACCACCTATTTCCGGCGCAAATTGACCACCTGTTTCCGGACTAAACTGACCACCTGT
>JAIERY010000274.1 GCA_019746425.1 Cytophagaceae bacterium | reverse complement strand
GATGGGAGGGCCAATTGTATATAAATTGCTCTCTGGAGGCGAAAGAACAATTGTGGTAGAAGAAATTCAACCGGATACCATAGAGATAGTGGATGTGCCTTTGGAAAAAACACCAGATCCATTGCCTATCGCAAAAATAGAACCTATACAGTTAAAAGAAATGATGTTTGTTCCGCCAAAACCGGTGGATAAGGAAGAAGTGGTGGACAAATTACCTCCTGATAATACCAAACTTGATTCTGCCAATATTTCCTATCAGGATAAGGCCGGGAAGGATTCTCTGGGAACACTTCCTCCTGATGTAAAAATCGGGAATACAGATCTTACCAGTAATGGAGATACTGAACCATGGTCTGGGCCGGTGCACAAAGAAACAGGCTTTCCCGGAGGTTCAGTTGCTATGACCAAATATATTTCAGCAAGAATGAGTCAGAAGTTTCATAATTATTTAAGTGAAAATTCTGAAACAGCCATAAAAGTATTTCTTGATATAATTATCGGAGAAGACGGGACTATAAAATCGGTTCAGATTAAAAAGGGAAAAGAAATTGCCAATTGTAAATTCTGTAATGAAGAAATTATAGAGATATTTCAGTCTATGCCTAAATGGACACCCGCTGAAAATAATGGACATCCGGTTCCAAGAAAAACAATTGTTCCTGTGAAGTTTCAATAATGAACAATCAAATAAAGAAAGCTATACTTTATTTACGAATGGTTTTCCCCATTTTTTTTATTGGTATAGGTGTCTTCTGTATTCTAAATATTGACAAAATAGACCTTGATCCTTTCATGACTAAATTGTTTGGCTATGCTTCCATACTATACGGAGTATTCAGAGGGATACGGGCGGTAAAGGCATTAAGGAGTGAAGACCAATCAGGTGAAAAGTGAAAAACCTATTATTTATTTTTTCTGTACTCTTTGTTTTTTCCGCCTGCAACAAGGATAAGGAAAATGGCACCAGCGGAAAAATAGAAGTTTTATCAGACGAAGCTTTTTTACCGCTTATTACTGCTGAAGCAAAAGTCTTCCAGTCGCTCAACAAAAAATCAAACATTGCTGTCAGAATGCTTCCTGAGACCGAAGCTATAAAAGAATTTTTAGAGGGAAATCCAGAGGCGCTGATATCAGGAAGAGATCTTTCTTCCAGGGAAAAAGAATACTTTAAGCAAAAGAATATTTTTCCAGAGACCTTTAAAATTGCTTCCGATGCCATCGCCTTCATTGTAAATTCAAAGAGAAAAGATTCTGTTTTATCCTTAAAGCAATTGGAAGATATTTTTGCAGGTAATACTAAATCGTGGAAGGAATTAGGGGGAGCAGGAGAGGAGATCATTATTGTGGTGGACAAAAATAACTCAGGTACTTTTTTGTTTATAGCGGATAAACTCAAAGTGAGCAATGGCCAGGTGAAGATTTATGGCGCCGGGTCGCATGAAGGAATCATAGAGTATATTAAAAAAGATTCCAATGCAATTGGGGTAATCGGTTTGTCCTGGTTAAGCGACGATCCTGCTACCAATAAACATTTAAAAAATATCAGGGTTCTTTCGGTTGAATCGGAGGGAAGGCAGTATGCTCCCTGTCAGGAAGACATAGCTACCGGCAAGTATCCCTTTATCAGAGAAATATATTATATCAATAAGTTTAAAAGCGGCTTAGGCACAGGTTTTGCATCTTATGTACTAAATGAGGATGGGCAGAGAATAATATTAAAATCAGGGCTTTTGCCCGCTATTATGCCCGGACGAGAGGTAATATTTCAGTAGGTTGGAAAACCAGGATGTTGCCTCCCTTTGTCATCCTGAGCGTAGCGAAGGATCTTGTTGATTGGGAGCAGTAACAATTCTTGTCTGAATAAGATAAAAGATGGCAGAAAAACAGACAATAAATAATTTAAAATAATTATGATCAGAATATTTTCACTATTAGTTGCAATGCTTTCGGCTGTTGCTGTCTTCTCCCAATCCATCTCCGAAGGAGTAAGAATGATGGAAGTAGATAAGATGGATGCGGCTAAGAAAGTCTTTTATAGTTTGTATAAAAAGACACCTTCTGCAGAACATGCCTGGTACCTGGGTAATGTATATTATGAGCAAGCTAATGCTGACTCTGCTCTCTTTTATTTTAATGAA
>JAIERY010000160.1 GCA_019746425.1 Cytophagaceae bacterium | reverse complement strand
GATGTTCTGCAAAATTTAATACTATAAATATCTCAGATATTGATGCACCTGAACTTTCCATTGTTTCTATTGTGGGAGTGAATTGCCCAGGTGAATCTACTGGTAGCGCAACACTTGAGATTATTTCGGGAATTCATCCTGTTACAGTTGAATGGCCGGATGGACAGACAGGACTTAGCGCATTAAATTTACCCGGAGAAAAATTAGATGTTGTTGTAAAGGATGGCAACGGCTGTAAAGTATTTTTCCCAGTATCAATACCAACCCCTGCACCATTTCATTTTGATATAAATAAACAGTTGCCCAACTGTAAGGGTGAATGCAATGGAGCAATAAGCGTTAATGTTACTGGAGGAACTTCTCCTTATACCTACTCATGGAATGGAACCACTATTAATATTCCTTCCTTAACTGATATATGTCCTGATAACTATAAACTCAATATTCTCGATCAAAGAAATTGCGACTATTCAGAGGAAATAGAACTTCCAGATCAAGCCCCTTTAACAGCAAATCTGCAAGATACTGTTACTTTATGCGTAGGACAACAAATTGAGTTGAATGCAGGAAATCCGGGATCTACATATACATGGACTAGGAATGGTACATTAATCAGTAATCATAACTCCATCACTGCAACTGATGCAGGCCAATATGTTCTATTGCTTCAGGATTTAAAAGGTTGTCAGGGAAGAGATACGCTAGAATTAATAACATCAACAAGCTTTCTTCAAGCTGACTTCCTAATGACAAGTAAAGCCATAGTAGGCGATACCATAGTTCTTTTTGAGATTTCCTCTCCTGCACCTGAAAGCATACATTGGACGTTTGATGCAAATGCTCTTGTATATAATAACGCTGGAGATATTCAGCAAGTAATATTTTCAAACGCAGGCACATACCCAATTATGCTTGAAGCAAGGTTAGCAGAGTGTTACGATGATGTCGTGAAATATATAACCATTTATGAATCTCAGGATGATTTGGATGAATCAAATCCTTTAGGATTTAAAGAGGCAAGTTTAATTTCATTCATCGCATATCCCAATCCTAATTCAGGAGATTTTCAGACTACTATTGAGCTGACAGAAGAACAAGATATAGAATTAAGAATGGCGAATCTTATAACTTCAGAAGTAGTATTTGAGCGAAAAGAAACCGGAAAGAGCAAGTATGATTTCCAGTTTAATCAATTAAAAATAACACCAGGATTTTATGTGCTAAGTTTAAAGGCTGGGGATAAATATAAAACATTAAAAATTTTAGTACAGTAGCTCTCGTAATAACAAAAGTCAATTTTTTTTAAAACTAAACTTAACAAACTATTCAACCATGAAAAAACACAATTTACTTTCGTATCTATTTTTTGCCGCTATTATTCTTCTTAGTTCATGCAAAGGTGAAGATGGTGAGGTTGGCCCTGCTGGTCCTCAAGGGCCTCAAGGGGAAAGTTATGATCCAGACAAACTATGGGAATTTAAAGAAGGATCTGCTACCGCTACTGCTACAGGTACAAGGCTAGATGGAACTTCGTACAGCTATAATTTAAATTACCAAGGAAATTATAATGCTACTAATAACTATTATCAAGTACTATCAGGCACTGAAACCCAAATCAGGGTAAGTAAAGTTTCTGCTGGAGATGGAGATGCGATGGTTTACGGAGAGATTTACTTCAACTTTGAAGTTACAAGTTTAAACGACCTATCATCCCCTACTTTAAATAGTATAGCTGTTGAATGGACAAAAGATCTCGGAAATAATACTTTTCATAGAGCCTATTACTACTGGTCTCCAAGCATTCCAAATGGTTCTGCAACTTTAACCAATTTGTCATACAATGCTACTACTGGCGTTCTAACAGGGAATTTTACGATTTCAATGAATGCCGATTCTCAGCAAGGTAATCTAAGTATTACTAATGGTGCATTTTCTACTAAATTGTCAACGATTGTTGCGAGGATGGCAGCACAATAATCTAATGAAATGATTTTTAATGATTCTGAAGCCTTTCAATTCTTTAAATTGGAAGGCTTTCCTTTCTCTTAGCAAGAATTTAAAAATAAAAAAATCAGCTATGTTTTTTAATGTGAAAGCTAAAATACATTGGCAAGATAACTTTAATAAGCTGA
>JAIERY010000354.1 GCA_019746425.1 Cytophagaceae bacterium | reverse complement strand
AGCTGTACCTGTAGCAACACTAATTGTTTTGTTTGTATTTCCCGCCCCTTTTTTATTTTTTATATCCGTTAAAACAACTTTTCTTTGGCTGAATTTTTTATCTTCAATTATTACAATATTTGCAGTAAAACCATTTAAAACTATAGATCCCTTACCTACCATAACATTAGCTACTCCAGAGTTATCTGAATAATTTAGAGTATAAGTTATCTGTCCACCTTCAGAAACAGTGAATGAAGAGGGGGATGATATTGAAAGAATTGGATTTACATTATCTGTTTGTATCAAATCTTCTTTTGTAAATTCATTTTCAACCAAATTAAATGTTAAATTAGAAATTAACTCTTCAGAAAAATTTCCTGCACTATCTTTGACCGCACCCTTTTTAAAAGAAATATACTTATTTCCACCAAGGTCTCCTTTGAAATTACTAAGACTTATATTCAGCAATAATCTTTTATTAATATCATTTGAATTATTTGATGATTCAACATTTATATCAGATGTAAAGCCATGCATAACTATATTATCTGGTGAAATCTTTAAAATACCCATAAGTTCATCATCACTAACAGCTATTTCATATTGTAACGATCTATTTAAAGGGATAAATTTCTTTGATAGGCTTGTTATCTTAATTTTAGGAGGAGTTCTATCATCACTTTTTTCAGCTATTTCAAAAGATGCACTTTTAGAAATTTCATTAGAAATCTTACCATTAATGGTTTCAGCAGAACCTTCCACAATAGAAATATATTTATCCTTTCCAATTTTACCCTTAATGTTTGATAATAATATAATTCTTCTGTTATAACTTCCATCATTTAAAATTTCTATATCAGCTTCAAAGCCAACAGGAAAAACATAAGGTTTATCTAAATTTATTTTGTATGCTGACAAAGTACCATAATCTATAGAATAGGAAACCGAACCGCCTACACCTATCTTAAGGTTAGATAGAGGAGCAATGCTACAATAGACCCCTTTCGTATCAACATCAAAATCCACCAGTTCAAATTCGGTTGAATTTTGTTTAAATGATACTATGCTGCTGACTCCAATAGCAGCACCAGATAAAAGTGTAAAACTCTTTTTACCTAGATCTCCTTTTTTGATATTATTGAAAGTTACTATTTTTTCATTTTCAATTTTTCCATTTTCAATTATAATATCAGCACTAAAGCCATTGGGAACAATTTGAGTTTTGCTTAAATCAATCTTAAAATCCTTTTCAGATTCAAACTTTACCTTATATGAAACACTACCACCAATTTTCACTTGCTTAAACTCCGGTTTTGATATAATTGTATTAATATAATCTTCCTTACTTACAAGTCTAAATTCTTCGGACTTTTCAGCAGCGTTTTTCTTAAACATATTGTTTGTTAACCTATGCTTACGAAAAACTATATATTTGCCCTGGCCTAATGCACTAGTTACTTTTATATCGCTTAATTTAACTATTAAATTCATAGAATCATCATGATATTCCAAAGAAATTTTTGCGTCAAACCCATGTAACTCTATACAATCTGTAAGTTTTGAACTTCTAAGATTTTCAACTTTATCATAAAATTTCACCGAATATTCTAAATTTGCGCCTACAGAAAATATCTTTTCACTGGGGGATATTATTTTTACATTAGGAGGTTTAGAATAAGTGTAGGCAATAATCAAAACAAGCATCACCATAAACATACTTGACGCAAATACCTTTTTAATGTACTTATCCTTTTCTATTTTTTTTATTTCTTTTACTGTTTTGCCTAGCTTACTTTTTAGTTCTTCATAATGAGGAAACTTACCACAAAGTACATCATTAAGATTAAAGTCTTCAAGCATTAGAGCCTCATGTTCAACCTTTGATATTCCACCCCTAGAGAGCCAAATGATTTCTAAAATATTATAAACTGCAACTGCAGTTGAAGGCTTTTCTTTGTTTTTATTGTCTTTGCAGGCAATAAGCTGATAAGTTAAAAGGGCATTTCCATCAGCGTAATTCCTTTTCTTATTATTTAACAAAGCTTCATACTTAGGTGAAAGTATTATTTCACCATCATTATCAATTATATTTTCCTTTTCATGTAAAATATCACCTATGTACTTTATAACATCATTTC
>JAIERY010000135.1 GCA_019746425.1 Cytophagaceae bacterium | reverse complement strand
TTTCTTATTTTTGAATCTATGAGCACTACGATTAAATATGGCCTGATCGGCGGGGGAATACTAAGTCTTTTTTTAGGACTCTATATTTTAGAAGTATATAAAAGCTCTTTTTATTTTTTATGGACTCCCGCAGAAATCATTATTCTCGTCCTGGTAATATTTTACGGAATTAAGGAAAGAAAAAAACTCAATGGAAACAGCATACATTTCGGAGAAGCTGTTTTTACAGGTATTAAAATAAATACCATTGCTGCGCTGATTCACTCAGCCGCTATGTATTTATTTTTCACCTACAATACCAGTGTACTCAATGATTACAAAAAGGAAAAAATAGAAAGCAGCATAAAAGAAATGACAGAAATGAAATATGCTGCAAAAGATATACAGCAATTCAGGGACCTGGCTACCAAAGAAACAACACCCAGAAATATTGCTAAAAATAATCTACTTGTTTTCCTGATCATGGGTCTGGTATTTTCGATGGTATCGGGAGCTATCCAAAGGACAAGGATCACCGAAGACCGCGCTGATCTTCCCGGCAATAAATAGCTTTTTTATTTATAGGCCATTAATTTTATTTTATTTAAATTGAAATTATCTGGCATTTTTATTGTCTATATTATTTAAAATCTATTATACCATGAGAATAAAAGTATTTTACCTGGCATTTGCCTTAATCAGCTTATCCTGCACAGGCTTTTCTCAGAAGCTTAAAATCGGAAAAGGGAAAGTAACTTTACCCACTACCCTGCCGACGGGCTCTACTTCAGGCAGTACGCTGACTGAGAGTGAAATTATCAGCGGATTGAAAGAAGCCCTCAGCCAGGGAGCAAGCAAGGCTTCTGAACAGCTTAACAAAACAGATGGGTACAATGGGAATCTAAAAGTGAGAATTCCTTTCCCGGAAGACTGTAAGAAAGTTGCCGAAAAATTGCGTCAGATAGGATATGGCAAAAAAGTAGATGAGTTTGAATTAAAATTAAACCGTGCCGCAGAAGAAGCCGCTAAAGAAGCTGCCCCAATATTTATCGGTACTATCAAGCAAATGAGTTTTGCTGATGCTAAAAGTATTTTAACGGGAGCAGACACTGCTGCCACCGGTTATTTGAGAAAGACTACCTACGCTCCTTTGTTCGGTGCTTTCAGTCCGCATGTAAGAACAACCCTTGAGAATACAGCTGCTAACAAAGCATGGACTGAAATTACTACTATTTATAATAAGCTCCCGACTACCAAAACAAAGGTAACCACAGACCTTATTGCTTATACCACACACAAAGCATTGAAAGGGTTGTTTATGCTGGTTGCAGATGAAGAATTGAAAATCAGAAAAGATCCTTTGGCCAGGACTACAGATCTTCTGAAGAAAGTATTCGGAAGTAAGTCGTGACAGGATTAAAAACATTTATAGATTCACACGATTATAAATCTTTTTAAAAGAAAAGCCCCGCATGTAGCAGGGCTTTTTCTTTTCAATTCCTTCAGGGTTCGTTAATCTCTGCTTCCCATATCTTTAAAAATTATGAATATCGAACAAGGAATTTCGAATAATGAAATTTGATTAAGCCTGAGGAGGTCTGCCGCCGGCAAATTGCTGAGCAAGTTCATCGTCGAGCACATCTGCCCACCACTCAAGGTCTGCAATGCAGGTTACCAACTCATCATAATCCATACCTTTGATATCTCTTTCATACGTAGCATATACCTGATCGCTGCCTGGCATCAATGTTAATTTCACACCAAGCTTGCTGTCGTTCAATTCAAGCAATCTTCTGTAAAATTCTCCTTTATCAGCTGCAGGAACTTTTGCAACAGGAGAGAATACTCTTAAAAAATAACGGCTGTGCGTATCGAATTTTACTTCCTGAATGAATACTTCTATTCTGGCGGATCCTCTGTTCCAGTACCATGCTCTTCTTTCTTTATTGAAAGTCTGCTCTTTGGTTAAGCCAATCTGGGTGATAAATTTATCAACCATCACTTCGGCCTGATCTCTTAAATTTTCCATATTAAGTAAGTTTGGGTTTGATTATAAAAAAATGAGTTATAAGATAAAAAAATATACAGATGAACAGTTAGAGAATTTGAGACAAATTCCTTTGACTGATATTGC
>JAIERY010000191.1 GCA_019746425.1 Cytophagaceae bacterium | reverse complement strand
TCATAAATGCCAACCGTTTTGGTTCCCAACTCAGAATTGATTACTCCGGGATTGGCATTGAGCACATCCACATACATCTTCAGTAATATCTGGTAGGTATAGCTTCTTTTATGAATCAGCTCTATTTCACCGCCCACAATATGGCTGGCAGTTCCTGCGGAAATGCAAAGAATTATAATAAGAGAAGATAGTATGTATTTCTTCATGAAGATTTTTTCCCTTATAAAAGAAGAGTTGGTATTAAATGATTAGCTTTACAGCCTTCTTTTGGAATTACAAATTTACTAAATAATAAGGACTTTTTAGAATAGAATTTTGTGATATGAAACGCAAAAAACCTTATAAAATTATCGAGAATATCAAGGTAGGCGAAATCGCTTCGGAAGGCAAGTGTGTTTCCAGGCACGAGGACAAGGTCATATTTATAGAACATGTTGCTCCCGGCGATGTGGTGGATGTTAAAATTCTTAAAAATAAAAAGTCTTATGCCAATGCGGTTCCTGTAAATTTTCATTCTTACTCAGATTTAAGAGAAACTCCATTTTGTGAACATTTCGGTACCTGTGGCGGGTGTAAGCTGCAGCATGTAAACTATCAGGCTCAGCTTTCATTTAAAACCAGGCAGGTAAAAGATAACCTGGAAAGAATAGGAAAGTTGGATTTACCTGAAATAAACCCGATTATTCCTTCTGTGAAAACGACGCATTACCGCAATAAACTGGAATACACTTTCTCCAATAAAAGATGGTTCTCTCTGGAAGAAATGCACCAGGAAAACAGCGATGCAGATGCTCTGGGGTTTCACGTACCTGGAAGGTTTGATAAAATCATCGATGTAAAAAACTGTTACCTGCAGCCGGAGCCTTCCAATGCCATACGGCTTGAAGTGAAAAAATACGCAAAAGATAAAAAGCTGGATTTTTTTGACATGCGCAATCAGGCAGGTTTACTGCGTAATCTTATTATTCGTAATACCAGCACCAACGAACTGATGGTTATTGTGCAGTTTTTCAGAAATGATGAAAAAGAAATTTCAGGATTGATGTCTCATCTGAAAAATATTTTTCCTCAGATCACTTCTTTGTATTATGTAGTCAATTCCAAAGGCAATGAAACTTTTCATGATCAGGAGTTGATATTATTTTCCGGCAAGCCTTTTATACAGGAACAAATGGAAGATCTCGTATTTCAGATAGGACCCAAATCATTTTACCAGACAAACTCCCAGCAGGCGTATGAATTGTATAAAGTGGCAAGAGAATACGCAGGACTTAAAGGCGATGAAGTAGTATATGATCTGTATACCGGCACAGGTACCATTGCCAACTTTGTAGCCAAAAAGTGTAAGAAGGTAATAGGTGTGGAGTTTGTGCCTATGGCTATTGAAGACGCGAAAAAGAACTCTGAAGTAAATAATATCAGCAATACTTTTTTTGTGGCGGGGGATATGAAAGATATTCTTATTGAAGAGTTTATTCAACTTCATGGTCAGCCCGATGTGATCATCACCGATCCTCCGCGCGCAGGCATGCATGAAGACGTGGTGCAAATGCTTCGCAAAATCGCTGCTGCGAAAATTGTGTATGTGAGCTGTAATTCAGCCACACAGGCTAGAGACCTGGCTTTACTTTCAGATATGTACGAAGTGAAAAAAGTGCAGCCGGTAGATATGTTCCCTCAGACGCCGCATGTGGAAAATGTGGTTTTGCTTGAAAAGAAAAATATCTAATTTTGTTTATTAAGTAAAAGCATGCAGAACGATCCTGAACTAAACGGAAAATACCTGGGAACCATCACCCGGGACTTTATCAAAATAGCAGATACGCTTAAAGAAGCTTCTTATCAGATGAGGGTGAGAAAAATTTCTGAATACCCGATTTTTCCTATGTCCAAAATGGATATACCCGTAGGAAAACTTTTAATAGGTAAACAGGAAGTAAACCTGGAGTGGAATTATTACATTTCTCTTGTGGAAGAATTCGTGCAAAGAAAACTGGTAGTAGAAGATAAGCTGCAGGACTTTAAAAATGCTTATAAAAACCCGGAAGAATTTTGCTGTTTATTCGTGGTAGATGCGGATTTTACAAATTTCCTTTTTATTCCTTATCCGGAA
>JAIERY010000439.1 GCA_019746425.1 Cytophagaceae bacterium | reverse complement strand
AACAGCACCTACCCAAAAGTGGCGGTTCAGTGGTTAAATCAAGCTTTGTGCTTCTATCAAAGTTCGTGCTTGGTTGACAGTGAAGTTCTCCGAAATCGCCACCTTCGGGTAGCTGCAAACCGTTGGCGGTCATTGAAAAACGACAAACTACCCTATAACTAAAGGAGAAATAGAATAGATGAAATTAAAATTACTTATGATTTTTGTGGCGGCAATATTCTCATTGAATTCAATCGCTCAGACAAGCGGCAACCAATCGGACAAAGATTTGGCAAGCCATGAACATCCTAATAATGAAATAGGAATTGCTGTTGCACCAGCTTACTTCATTAATGAAAAAGTATGGACATTTGCAATGCATATTCATTACACACGTATTATTCCAAAAACAAAATTTGGAATAGGAGCAAGTTTTGAAAGAATAGTACTTGACCCTAAGCATAGCACTTTTGGACTTGTACTCGCATACTATCCCATTGAAAATTTAAGCTTTACACTATCTCCAGGAATGACTTTTGAAGATGCGAATCCAGGTGCTCTTTTTGCATTGCATTTGGAAACAGCTTATGAATTTGAAATCGGTAATTTCCACATTGGACCAGCTTTTGAATTCGCATATGACCCAAATGACTATCATCTAAGTTTAGGAGTTCATGTTGGGTACGGTTTCTAAATGAAAAAAGAAAGACAATAAAAACAACGAACCGCCAACAACGGCTAAGAAAACATGCGGGTTGACGTAGTAGAATGAGGCATTTTCAACATAATAAAACTTTGTACCCGGCTGACACTAACGAGTTTCAAAACTCGCACGTTTCTTAGCCAAATACGTTGGGCGCAATTAAATACCTTAATAATATGAAAGAATGTATTTACTATCAAGAAACCGAATTTGACTTTGGACAATTTAAAGACAAAGCCCTTGAGGAAATTTTTTATACTAACTTTTCATATGTTAAATGGTGCATGGAAACAATAAACGGTTTTTGTATTCCTCCAGTTGTGTTTGACAATCTCATTAAAGAAGGACAGAAAAAAGGTGTAATGTGGACTCTATTTTATAAAATTTTTTTTAGTAAAGAATTATTGGAAAACAATAAACAAAGATGGGATAGATATTGTGAATGGGAAGAAATTAAGGATCGTCGAGATTCAGAAAGAGAAAACTCCGACTCCTATAATAAATACGGTGGGCCTTCTGATGGCTATGGAGGATATCTGGATGACAAATTTATTAATGATGCTGGACGGAAATCCTGATGCATATTGGAATATTGACTAAAAACCAATTGAGCGATAGTTAAAACCTCAATACATTCGCATTAAATCTAAAAAACCAGCCCTCTTGTAATCCTTTTAGTAAAAAAAAATGTTATATTAGATATAAATTAAAATTTTATGAGACGAGAACGGGTAATTGAAACCATCAAGGATCTTCCAAATGAGTTTGATCTGGAAATTGTAATTGAAAGATTGATTTTTATTGACAAGGTTGAAAAAGGTTTGAAACAATCTGAAGAAAATAAAACAATTTCTCATGAAGAAGTAAAGAAAAAAGTTTCTAAATGGTCAGAATAGAGTGGACACCTCTAGCTTATGAGGATCTAGAATCAATTTATAAGTATATCTCCAAAGATTCCATTTTTTATGCTTCCAGACAGATAGACACTTTAATCAGCAGAGTCGATATATTGGAAGAATATCCTTTAGCAGGCAAGATCGTTCCTGAATTTAACAATGAATTTATCCGTGAGTTGATAGAGGGAAGTTACAGGATCATTTACAAAATCGGCAAGGATACCATTTTTATCATCCGGATACATCATTCAGCAAGAAACCTAAAAGAAGTATAAAAATAACATGCGCCCAACATTGTGTATAAAATATGCCGGGGTGGTGTGGTAACAGAAACCACTGTACTTTAAAACCGCATGATTTTTTATTGTAAATTATAGCCATGCTTGCGGGCTACTGGTGGATACTGTTACTCTTTAAAACCCGGCACATTTCATACACTAACCGTTGGGCGTAATTTAAATGAGAGAAATGAAACAATATAAATTATTTAGTATACTTATTTTATTCTCCGCATGCACT
>JAIERY010000437.1 GCA_019746425.1 Cytophagaceae bacterium | reverse complement strand
TGCCTTAATGTTTTTTTCTTTGCCATGGAGCAAATATAACACTTTTTAGCTCATATTTAATGAACTAGGTAATAATTGCGTTGGAAAGTAAATTATAAATAATACTCTTAAGACAGGTCCGTGAACAGCTCGCTGGCACGCATTACAACACGCGCTAGGATTAGTATTATCTAAAGGGTATTTATAATACGAGATTAAAGGGATCAATCATTTTACTATTTGAAGCCAGCCTGAATGCTTTTTGCTATTTATTCTGATTACAAAAAAATAGATTCCTTCTGAATAACCTGCCCCATTCCAGTCATTTTTATAGTCATCATTTTCATAAATCTTCTCTCCCCAACGGTTGTATATTTCTACATGCGTATTAGGAGTGATACTTTTTATATAAAATTTATCATTCAGTCCATCGTTGTTGGGCGTAACCATATTAGGAATAAAAATATTTGTATGAGGATCGCAATCAGTAATTGTAATTTGTTTTGTGAGACTATCTGTACAACCTAAATCGGTGAACACTTTAAGAGAAACATTATAAGTGTTTGGCGCCGAATAGAGATATTTTTCAATGCCACCCGTTGTTTTAGTCAAACTATTCCCATCCCCGAAATACCATTTCCATTCAATTATATTCCCTGAAATAACTATCGAAGTATCGGTAAATGTAGTACTATCTTCCAAACAAAAGTTTTCTGATCTGAAACCTGCCATTGCAGGAATGTTTATGATTAAAGTATCCCGTGTTACATATCCATTAGCAAACATACCTGTTACAATAAGCGTATCTTTTCCTTTATACAATGGCGCGTAGGTTAAATTTGCCTGCCAGCTTGTATCTGCTGAATTAAAGATTGCGCTTAGGGGTGAGCCGGAAAATTTTCCAGCTAACTGGATAGAAGCAGGCATGCTATCTGTTTTTCCTGTTACTGTAAATGAGCAGGTTTGATTGCTGTTTTCATTTGGAGAAGTAAAAAATATTTTTGGTTTTACAATGCAAAAATCAGACATGTTGTCTAATAAAATATAAGCAACAAAATTATTAGTTATTCTTAAAAGTCTTAAACGGATAAAATTATAATTATTAGAAGGCGTAAAATATCCTTTATGAGTTTTCCATAAAGTATCATTGCCAGTTACAATTGGAGATTGCCATAATAATTCATCATTACCGCATAACGTTGTTCCTCCCCATACTTCTAAACGCATGTCATTTGGAAAAATATTTGAGGCACAATTAAATCCAGCCGAAGCTAAATCTATACTAAAACAATATTTAACTCCATTTCTAAGAGTATCTAAAAGTTGCTGAGCAATAGATTCAGAAATAAGAGAAGCTACATTTTGGTTAGCCAATCCTAAATAAGAGACTCCATGAGAGGGAGGAGTTTGTATACATGCAAATCCGGGTTGAATATCAGGTGAAGGTCTGCATATTACCCATAAAGTAGGAGCCGTATTGGAACTGCCTGGGACTCCTTCAAAAGAAGGATTCTGGACAAATGTCTGAGCCATGCTGTCCAGAATCCTGAATGAAGAAAAAAGGATAATGAAAATTATCCTTTTCATAAAAATTTATTGCTTAATGATTCTTCCTGTATATGTTTTACCGTTTCCTGAAACCTGTATAACATAAAGCCCTTGCGGTAAATCATTACCAAGTGTATAAATTTCATTTGCCGAAACATTTTCTTTTTCAAAGGAAACTTCTCCTAAAGTGTTAATGATTTTAACGTTATAGCTTCCTTCTCCTGAAATTACAAGATTTGTTTCATTTGTAAACGGATTAGGATAAATTTTTAAGTTAAGTTCTTCTAATTTTAAAGAAGAATTATCCAAATCAGAATTATCTGTATTTGCCGTTCTGCAAGTAGGACAAGGCTGATAGTTAACGCAGGATAGTTTGACAATTGCTCCATCATTACCTGCTCCACCATATAGAAACTCTTGAATAGGTAAGGGATCCGGGTTTGGTGCAACCCACTCAAAATTATTACTATTAGTGCTACCTACCATTATTAAGCTTCCCTGATTGTCCAGGTTCATGGCAAAATTATTTGTGCTTCCATCTTGCGGAGCTGCAAA
>JAIERY010000168.1 GCA_019746425.1 Cytophagaceae bacterium | reverse complement strand
CATAAATACCATACACTCCCAGGTCAAACTGGTCAGATTTTCCCTGAAACTTGTAATGGAAGGTCGGTATGATACTTACTTCTCGTCCTTCATCCATGTAAGCAGCATGCCTCTCTTCTTCCAGTTTAATTTTATACCCCCCGGTGAAAGCAAGTTTCACAGGTAAACGGCTGGAATTTTCTATAAAAGATTGATTCGGTATATTCAAATGGTGTGCAGACACTCCTAACCAGTAATTGTCAGTATACAAAATACCTCCGGTAGCAATATCAGGATAAATAAGATTGCCCTGATTTCCGGAAACAGGAGATGGCCCTCCAATGTACCCAATAGTATCATCAAACTGGGATGGGAACATGAGCTTAGCATAATTGATACTTCTTTGTACGAAACTTCCTGAAAGGCCAGCCCTCAAAGTAAAATCAGAACTAAGGTGTATCTCATAAGAATATTGTAAAGAAACGTCTAATGAATTAATAGTGCTGCCGCCCTGCCAGTCTTTCAAAACCATAAGGCCTACTCCGCTATTGTATTTTGTAAAATAATTATCGACAGAAACAAGTGTGGTAATGTATCTGGCAGAAAGGCCTGGCCACTGAAGTCTTTGGTGGAGTGTAGTTCTTAGTCTGTGAGCACTACCTGCAAAGGCAGGATTTTGATATAATGGAACGTTATAAAACTGAGAAAACTGAATATCCTGAGCAAATGAGGAAAAGCTTAGAAATAACCCCAAAAAACCAAATATTATCTTTTTTATGCTAGTTTTATCCATAACCGAAAACCCGGTAAAGTTATAAAATTGTTGGTTAAATTATATTTTTATTGATTTTATACCCATCGTTCAAGATATACGTAAAAATATAAAAAAGGTCTAAAATGAAGACATTTTTGACCTTAGTTTTATCAAATATTAAATTTGTTTAAATCAAATATTTGTGGAAATTAATGATTATGAAAACACATACTAGTAAATTTTTAATTTTTGTTTTTGTTTTTATTTCGTGCTTTGGGCAGGCACAGGATAAGGGTAAAAAGTATATCGCTAAGCTTGAATCTGAAGCAAAAATATTTTACGAAAGATTTGAGTTTCACAAAGCGCTGGAGCTTTACCTGGAATTAGACAGCCTCTCTCCCAACGTTCCCAGATACCATTATTACATCGGAGTATGTTATGTCAACCAGCAAAAAAATCAGGAAGCTATTCCCTACCTTGAAAAATGCCTTCTCACGCCTGAAAAATTTCCACGTAATCTGGATTTTTACGCAGCCAAAGCTTACCATCAATCACATCGCTTTGATAGCGCGATGATCCATTATGATATTTACAGGCATAAATTAAAAAACACCAAAAAGAATAGGCCTCTCATAGAAGAAGTAACGCGTGACATTGCCAGCTGCACTTACGGAAAAGAACTCATGAGCAATCCGGTCAAAATTAAAATTGTAAATCTTGGCCCGGTAATTAATTCGAAGTATGCCGATTATGGCCCTGTTCTTAGCGCAGATCAGGAGTAAATAATTTTTACTTCCTGCAGGGAAAATACTACCGGCGGTCATGTGGATGAAACCGATGGAAGATATTTTGAAGACATATATATTGCCTATAAAAAAGATTCTACATGGAGCGCTCCTGAACTAATCGGATCAGGAATTAATACCGAAGGCCATGATGCCAGTATAAGCTTAAGTCCGGACGGGCAGAATCTTTTAATATTCAGACATTATGATCAAAGCCTTATCGGCGCTTCTTCTCCAGGTGATTTATACCTGAGCAGGCTCAAAGGCAATACCTGGACACAGGCTACCAAACTTTCAGAGTCTATCAACACTAAAGCATGGGAACCCAGCGCCTGTCTTTCTTCCGATGAAAGAATCCTGTATTTCTCCAGCAACAGAGAAGGCGGATCAGGCGGCACGGATTTATATATGGTAAGAAAGCTTCCTAATGGAGAATGGGCTTTACCAATGAACCTGGGAAATAAAATCAATACTCCATTCGATGAAGATTCTCCTTTTATTATTGCCGATGGAAAAACTTTATACTTTAGCTCCAACGGACACCGCACTATGGGGGGAT
>JAIERY010000447.1 GCA_019746425.1 Cytophagaceae bacterium | reverse complement strand
CGGGATAAATCGCCTTGATTTTTATTGTAATGCCCTTTTTTCACTATTTTTAATTTTAGTCGGATGACAGTAATTTAAAAGTTCTTTTTCATTAATTATTTCCGAAATAGAAATTTCTTTTTTTGAATTCAGATTAAAATTAAAAGTATGGTATTCATGAGTTGCTCCATTTGCTCCGCAACAGGCATAGGAAGATGAATTAAATACAATACATAAAATATTTTTATTGATAAATCCAATAGAATAAGATCCCTCAGATTCAGCAGGACGAAGTTCATCTGTATACTCATAATTGTTAATTATTTTATCACATGAAGGTTCTAGGTCTCCAACCCATTCAGATATTTTTTTATTGATCCAAGATGGGTCTGCTTTTAAGATTTTTTTAAACAGAGGATAAGAGAAATGAAGTCTTTCTTCGAGAATAGAGTCAGCCTCTTCAGAGAACTTACATGAATAATGCTCTATTTTATATACTTTAAAAGGCGATCCAGTATATTGCGTTGTGTCTAGCAGGAACGAGCCTAATAGTTTTTCAGGATCTAAAAGGTGTTTAATTTCTGAAAGTTCAAAGCTTATAGGAGTGAGGGCTTCATTTTTCCCTTGTCCTGTACATGAAAATCCTTGAAAGTCTATCCCATATTTATTTACTACTACAGTTTTCAGGATTTCCGAAACTTCAGTAGAGTCAAATGTATGATCAGATCCAGCACAAGGTAAATCTTTATAAGTAGCAGGTAATTTGGCAGCTAATAACCTGAATATCGTTCCTTTTTCATTTTCCTTTATTAGATCTTCTATTTTAAGAGGCTGCCCTGTTTTTAAATTGTAAGATTTTGAATAAGCATACCAGTGCATCAGAAAGCCTGGTCTTTTCAATCCAGTTTCATTGTCATCTTGAAGCGTGTTGAGCCCTGAAGTAAAAGTATAGGTCAGAATATTATCTTTGTTATACTCCCAATAAATTGTATCGTGCTGAATTGTTTCATCATCTTTTATAGATCCTAGTTTTAGGTTACTTAGATTTTTATTTAAAGTACTTTCAGCTTTTTTGTCAGTTATTTTTACAAAAGGAGTGTATAGGTAGTTTGTTTGTTTATAATATATTATAGCAGAGTCTATCTGACAATTTCCAATTGCGGGAAAGATCAATGCAATTATTATTAAAGAATATTTCATATTAAATTTAAATCAGCCTAATTTAATGAAATTCTATTTAAGTAGATAATTGAATGCTTAAAGCAATGGGTACAACATAGGTACAACAATTCTTACGCTTCGTTATGTTCGGGAAGCGTAACGAAGCATAGAAAATATTTAGATTTTCGAAAAATAACGTTTCTTTACCTTTCCGGAGCGTAATGAAGCGTAATGCTATTAAACCCTACAAGAACACTCTAGAAAGCACTGTGAGGAATTGCAGTGCTTTTTTAATGGAGCACACCTTTTCCTCATTTTCAATAACACAAATAATCATAGATATTTTTCTACAATCCTTCCAAGTTTTTCTTCAGTAATAGGTTTCACTATAAAATCAGACACTTTTAATTCTTTAAGTTTGGCTTTGTCATCTTCTTTTACTTCCATTGTAGAAACAATGACCAGAACAATGCTATGTCCAAGTACCAATCCTTTACACTTGAGCTTTTCCAGTATTTCAATAGCATCAGTAGTTGGAAAATTAAAATCAAGCAATACCAGTTCAGGGCATATACCATCAGATTTTTGAATACATCTTTCCTCTAAAAATTTTAAGGCATACTCAGGGTCGGATATGCTTTTAATTCTATTCGCAAGGTCACTTCTTTCTATTGCTTTTTTAGCAATAAAGTTTGATACAATATCGTCGTCTATCAGGACAATTTTTTCCAGGGTTTTCATCAAGAGTTTGGGGTTAATTTCATAATAGGAAACATTATATTGAATAGAATAGGTTTCCTGTTAATAATTAAAAAGTTATAAGGAACTTATTTAAGCGAAAGTGTATATTAATTCTACTTTAACACATTTAACCACTTGATTTAAATAAATTTAATTCAATGTCTTTTTTTCTTCTTTGAT
>JAIERY010000145.1 GCA_019746425.1 Cytophagaceae bacterium | reverse complement strand
GAAGTAGTGTACTTCTGTACATTTACCTGCTATAACTGGCTTCCTTTATTTGAGCTGACTGATTTTTATAATGAGGTCTATAAATGGTTTGATATATTAAAAAGTACAAAGATTGAAATAATTGGTTATGTGCTTATGCCAAACCATGTTCATCTTTTAATTTATTATCCGGGAGTAAAAGGAAATATTAATACGGTAATAGGGACAGGAAAAAGATTTATGGCATACGAAATAATAAGACGATTGAATGCGAAGAAAGAATATTCCTTATTGAAAATATTATCCGATGGGGTAGATGAGAATGAATGAAAAAAAGGAAAGTTACATCAGGTTTTTGAACCTTCTATGGATATAAAAATATGTGATTCGGAAAAGATGATTGAGCAGAAATTAGATTATATGCATCATAATCCGGTATCAGGGAAATGGAATCTGGTTAATGACTTTACTGATTATAAACATTCCAGCGCCGCTTTTTATGAACTAAGTGAAGTAGGAAATTTTGAGATAAAGCATTATAAAGAAATTAAAGGCTTTGGTGATAATGCTGATGATTATAAAACTGAAAATATTTTTTCAGTCCTTCATAAAGCTCTACTCCATCCTGATAAGCATGCAGATAAATATTTTCTTCACTTTCCCCTACAGGACTATAGTAAAGACCGCTGCGATGAATGGAAAGCATTCTGCACTGCTCTGATATGCTGTAAGCATTGCCACCCATCTCTATCATTTTTCTTCTTTCAGATAGACTGCGGTTCATTGTAATTTTTTTTAAGCCAGTCATTTTGCATCTGAAGTTTGCCTATTTGCTCGTATAGCTTACTGATCTGTTCTTCCTGATCCTGTGGAGCATTCTCTTTGGATCCGAAGGCAGCGGTGGCATTAGATAGAAATTGCTTCTTCCAGGTCTGGATCTGGTTGGGATGAAGCCCATGTTTTTGAGCTATCTCTGAAATACTTTGTTGTTCTTTGAGTGCTTCCAAAACCACTTTGGTCTTGAATTCTGAGCTGTGTCTTTTGCGTGTACCTTTCATAATCAAGAAATTAAATTTTTAGATCTTAAGTTCCTGTCTTATTTTTTGGGTACAGCATGGTTGTAATTGCCTCACAATTAGCAAATTTGCGTAAATGGTGATTCAGAAGAGAAGAAAATGCTTCAAAATATGCTGTTTCCAGAAGGTATTTTGTTTGACAAGAAAAATGACGATTGTCGAACCTCCAACATCAATGTTGTTCTTGAGCTAATTGCTGAATTGTCAGCAGATTGCAAGGGCAAAAAAAGGGATTGTCCGAAAAAAATTCCGAACAATCCCGGTCAGTAGCCCGTAGGGGAATCGAACCCCTGTTTCAAGGATGAAAACCTTGCGTCCTAACCCCTAGACGAACGGGCCAGATTCTTGGTAGTATTTTATAAAAAGAACTTGAAATCTCGGTTTATTTCAGACTTTCCTGAAAAACGTCCGCAAAGATACACTGCGAGGGATTATTTCCAAAATATATTTTAACCAAATATTATAATTGTGCTTAAACTCCTTTAGGACTCCCTGTTATGTTCAATATCCAGACTCCTGCGATAATTAAAACAATCGCAAGCACCCTGTCTACCGAAAGCTGCTCGCGGAAAAATATAATGCCCGCACCTGCCAGCGCTACTGTTCCCAGGCCAGACCATATCGCATAGGCCGTACCTATTTCAATCTTTTTCAGCGACAGATTGAAAAAGTAATAGCTCAGCAGGTAAAACACTATTAATATTACTGTGGGCACCACTTTGGTGAATCCCGCAGACACCTTTATTAATATAGTGCCGGCAACCTCAGTGAGTATTGCAAGCGTCAGAAATAGCCAGTTCATAGTTGTATCATTTAATCCTTTGAATATCAATTAGACAAAAAAGTATCAGCCCAGCTTTATGGCGGAGAAATGAAGAAGATCATTAAATTCTAAATTGAAATTTGTAATTCAATGTCGTTTACTTAAGCAAAATAGGTAAAAACCAGTTAAAAAAACATTAAATTTGATTCAGGGTATAATAGG
>JAIERY010000007.1 GCA_019746425.1 Cytophagaceae bacterium | reverse complement strand
TCACCATGCCTGCCGGTGTGGAAACAAGGTGGGTGAGTTTTGAGAATCCAACCGGGGAAGAAGGAAACGGGGGTAGGGAAAATAAAGGAGCAAAGGGCCATCCTGCAGACAGGATTCCCGCGGGGACAAGCAAGGAAATTTTTTCCGTTAAAGGAGCGGGTATTATAAAAAGAATCTGGCTGACAATTGACGACCGCTCACCGGAAATGTTTCGCTCGCTTAAAATTGAAATGTTTTGGGATGACGCTAATCAGCCCGCTGTATCAGCTCCTCTAGGCGATTTTTTCGGTGTAGGATTAGGAAGGAGAGTGCCTTTTGAATGTGAATTATTTTCTGATCCGGAAGGAAAGTCCTTCAATTGCTACATCCCGATGCCTTTCAGAACTGCCGCCAAAATAGTTATCACAAATGAATCAGAAAAAGACCTGGGATTGTTGTTCTACGATATCAACTATCTGAAAACAAAAGCTCATGCGGAAGATGTATTGTATTTTCATTGTCATTGGAGAAGAGAGCGGAATACCACCTTGCAAAAGGATTTTGAAATTTTACCAAAAGTAACAGGCAGGGGACGATTTTTAGGGACAAACATTGGAGTAATTGTAGATACAATTTATAAAAACACCTGGTGGGGAGAAGGGGAAGTGAAAATGTATATTGATGGCGATACAACTTTACCTACTCTTGTTGGAACAGGTACAGAAGATTATGTAGGAACAGGGTGGGGACAAGGGGCATATCATCAACGATTTCAAGGAAGTCCAATTTCAGATAGTAAAAATAAGCAGTGGACATTTTACCGATACCATATTCCGGATCCGGTTTATTTTCAAAGCGAGTGCAAGGTAACCATTCAGCAGATGGGAGGAGCTCCCAAAGCTGAAGTGCTGGAACTTTATAAGAAAGGTGTTCCCCTCATCCCGGTTACCGTAGCGGGAATAAAACTCATGGAGATGCCTGATCCCCCTAAAATTACAGATGAGAATTTTCCAGATAGCTGGACCAATTTTTACAGGCAGGATGATTATTCCGCCACTTCATATTTTTATTTGAATAAAAAGAAAAATAATTTACCTCCATTGGCTCCTGTATCAGAACGGGTTGCAGGATTATTAAAAAAATAAGCCAAGCTTTTCCTACGCTCAGGTGCTTATTATGATTAAAAAATTAACTCTAAGTGAACCCCGCAGTCGCTCGTGTCCGCAAGCGACTGCGGGGCATCCGGTAGGTGCTAAATCTTTTTCTCTTCTCTTCGCGCCTCTTCAAGATGCTGTGCAAAATGTTTTGTTACTTTTTCAGATACGATCCTGGCTGCCTGATATCTTGATTCACTGATCATGTTGTATTAATGGATTTTTCCTGAAGATGTTTGCTGTAAGATACTTTGTGTAACTCTAATAAGCAAAAGTTCCAGATTATGCATTACTGTATATTTTCAGTCGCTTAAGGGAAAAGTACATGCAGGTAATTATCATTGCATATATAATAAAGTTGAAAGCAATGGAATAAGGATGCCAGATATACACCCAGCTGGTCGGAATATAATCTCTCTCCAGGCTTGCAATAAGCGCGAATCTTTCACCGGTATATATATTATTTATGCCTGGGGTATGACTTCTTTTGCAGACCTTTTAAGCAAATGCATATAGATCAACATATTCATGAGAATTAATGCCATGCCATAAAATACATCTTCCATAGGGATAGTTAATATTCGTATGCCAATGATCTCTGTATGATTGTACCAAACGATTGGCTGCTCAAGTCCGGTGCCGGTTAAGATTCCGTTTACAATTAAAAATGGAAAAAGTAATAGGATGTAAATAATATAAAACTTAGCCAGCCATTTTATCTTCAGTATATATTTTCCCAATGTTAATATGAATGCTAGGCCAAGAAAAGTAAAGATGGTATAAGCTTTTTCATAACAAAGAATACCTGAGATAATCAGGACGATGATGAGAATTAAAGTGAATATATTTTCAGTGCGTTCGGAAAAGGTGTTTTTAAC
>JAIERY010000239.1 GCA_019746425.1 Cytophagaceae bacterium | reverse complement strand
CAGGAAGTTGGAAGGGCTGGCCGAGATAATGGGCCTGCATTCGGTTACTTGTTATATTCGGAAACAAACTTTAAAGTTAGGCGTGACTTAATTAAAAAGTCACTGCTAAAACCTGAAAGGATAAGAGAAATTTTTGATACAACTATAAAGACAACCGTTAGCACAAGTTCATCACTTAAAAAGAAAAAGGAAACAACAGAAACATATTCAGAAAAAAATTATTCTCTAAGTAGAACAGATATAAGAGAAGATAACTCTGAGATGATTATTTTTCTTTTTCTCCTTGCAAAGGGAATTATTACATTTCATGGAAAAGGACTTCAATTTTTTGACTGCTTTGAAAACAACAGTTCAAGTAAAATGTATGAGTTAATGCAAGAGGCATCAGTTCAGGGTTTAGTAAAACGAATTGCAAAGAAGCTGAACAAAAGTATTGAGGAAATTAATCACGATATTTTTATCATGTTTAATCGAGAGGAAATCAAATTGGAAAAAGTTCCTGTCAATGTTTTGAATTACTCAATAGAAAAGGAGCTATCAGACGAACTAATTGAAGATATATATATATCCCTTAAACATAGAACGGAAAATCGAATAATGAATTTTGAAAAGTTAGTGTCTTTTATTAGTAGCAATTCCGATCCAATAAAAATTATTGCAGAACATTTAGGAATTTAATCTTCTACCCCATAAAATAACTACTTGACACTTACAAAAGCACAAACCGTTGTGATGCAAATTTAACGAGATCGTATAAATTGAATTAATCTTGAATATCCCGAAGGGATGGAAAATTGCGATTTTATTACAAAAAAGCTCCTATTAAAGGAGCTTTTATATTGATATGCTTGATGGATTTATATTTGTACCTTCATTTCCTATGATTTAATTAGCTTTAACTCAGAAAGTAATTTTATATTCGAATAATGGTTCTCCATTTGTATCAAACCACTGAGGCAATCCATAATAGTGAGCTTTAAATCCCGGTATCTTATAGCTTTTAATCATTTGAAATTTTACTGCTTTATTTAGATGGATACAGGTCTTTCCTAAATCCCATTCATTGATATATGGATCTTTTTTAGAAAGTACACTTACTATTTCAGTTGCTTTTAAAAATTTATTCGTACCTTTAAGAACAAAAACAATTTTATCCACCCATCTGGCTTCAATTTTATAATTTAGTTGATGTTTCTTTTCTGCTTCATATCTTTTTTCATACATAACATTGAGTTCTGCCAGTCTTCTAATCAGTCCGTTAAGGTTTTCAATCTCAATCTCTTTTTCTTCCAGGATTTCAAGAAGTTTTTCCTTCGGCAAAGCTTCCAGTTCCATTTTTTTTCGCATCCTGATGCGGTCTTTTGTGCTTAAATTCATAATCGATCCCCTTTCTATAGACTATATTAATGCCTTATTCATCTTCTTTAATGGAATATTAATGGATAATTCAACCCTTGTTAACCCTTTATTAAACCTATATTCGCCTTGTTTTACTCTTCCCAATAATAAATGACCTTATCGCAGTTATTACTCTTTCCGGTGAATAGGCGAATCAGAATTTCCCTGGTATCTTTCACCAGAAAGAGCTTGTAATCGTCAAAAAGGGAAGGATCATCCGTTCTCCTGACTGTTTTAAAGTTGTCTATCACAATTTCATATTCTATTGCCTGTCCGATACTATGATAACGTTCAATATACTTTTTCAGCTTTTCAATTTTTTCTTCGGTGAATTTCTCTTTCTTAAGTCCCATAGGTTTGAATTTAAGTTTTATATTGTCTTTAACTTCTTTTGACTTAATGCTAATTGGATGTTTCCGTTTTCAAAGGAAAATCAAATTTAATTCAAGCTAATTTTATTCTGATTTCTTCCATATTCAACACCCTTTAACATTTGTCAGACTCTAAAAAATATTGCATTGCTTTTTATAAGCAAGCGTACTCGTTAGAGATTAGTTTTTTTTGCTAATTTTCAAGCACCGGATA
>JAIERY010000409.1 GCA_019746425.1 Cytophagaceae bacterium | reverse complement strand
TACTCTTGCGTCCTTCACATGGAAAGTGCCATACAGATAAGAAGTATCTTTCAAGCCATTACCTGATATTTCCCAAAGCAGACTCTGCGAAAAACAAATTTTAACACATAACATTAAAGCAGCAGTAAAAAACAACCTCATTTTCATAGGAGAATTTTAATCTTTTAAAATTAATTAAAATCTATATAACAAACGCGAAACTACTCCTGTTATATATTTATAACCATGAATATTTAGAGACTGGAAAGGATGGGTAATTATGAAAAGAACAATATTCACTTTGATGCTTTCATGCTTAATTAGCATTGCATCTGTAAACGCACAACTCTTAAGTTTTGCAAAAAAAGACAGTAAAAAGTCTATCTCAAAAAAAGATCCTCACGTAAAATTCAGCAGTTACAAGCCTGAGAAGAAAAGCCGGAAAGAAGTGCGGGAAGAAAGAAAAGAGATCAAAAAAATTCAGGCAACATCATACACACCTAAAAAATCTCCTTATTATAAGAAACAGGAAGCAAAAGAAACTGCCTATTATAAAAAGAGACAGGAAAGACTTACTGCCAGCAAGGCAAGCAGAAAAAACCGTGATATAAAAAGTGTGCAGATGGCTAAAGAAAAGAGTTATTCCCGTGAAGACAGGGCCAGACAAAGGGATATAAAGGAAAACAAAAAGCACTACGGCACGAAGGAAACCAGAAGAAAAAATCAGACGGTAAAATCTGACAGATATATTCTGGAGAATGACTCTAACAGAGGTTTAAATAAAATTAAAAATAAACTGAGACCGGCAATATAGTTTTACAAATCTTAATTCATTGAAAAAGCACCTGTTAGGGTGCTTTTTCGTTTTATTATGGCATTCTATTTGAAATAATCTCATTATATTTGGAAATAAAGCAATAATATGGCAAAGAGATTCTTATTGATACTGGCCTTTTTCTCTTTATGTACTCTTTATTCTTTTGGACAAGCAGAAGAAAAAACTAAAAAGAAGAAGAAAAATGATCAGGAAGCCCTGGATGAAAGCATGATCCCCGAAGGCAAGGAAAAAGAGCTGAAAGCTTATGAAAAGAAGGTAGCCAAAGCCAAGAAAGCTAAGCAGAAAAAACAGGAAGTTGACCGCAAAAAAGCCACTAAAAAGCACGATAAGCGATTAAACAGTGCCAAAAGCAAGACTAATCAGAAAAAGAAAAAGTACGTAAAAACCCAGAACAAGAAGAAGTAAGCACTATTATATATAGTGTCCCCGACCAGGGCCTAAACCAAGATCTTTTTAGGATATATAAACCATTTGAGATTTCCTATATCGCCTGAGACCTCTTTCCATGAGTCTACATTGAACTCAATGTTCACAATCCCGCAGGTAGGTATGTTGTCAATATTCTTTTTAGTCAAATATTCAGCAATATAAGTAAAGGTAGGATTGTGGCCGACCAGCATTACTTTATTGTAATCATCTGAAAGCTCATTAATAATAGCGAGCAAACTTCTGACAGACGCTTCGTAAATATCTTCGTTGAATATTATTTTTTCAGTATCGTAGCGAAGCTGTTCGGCAATAAATTCAGCCGTTAACTTTGCCCGCGCAGCAGGACTGGACATGATCAGATCAGGTTTTACATCCATTTCCGATAATTTTTTTCCCATGCGGGGAGCATCATTTCTACCCCTGCCGTTTAATTCTCTGTCAAAATCTTTTTGCCCCGGAACAGACCAGTCTGATTTGGCATGACGGGCAAGAAATAAATTTTTCAACATTTCTTTATCGGATTTATTTTATGATTTATATGATAAATATAATTTTTAATAAGCTCTGATTAAACCTTTTAGAATTGACAGATTTGGATTATTTAAAATAAGATTTAAAAAATTATTGCTTATTTGCAGCAAAAATCAATGATAAGAACTTTAATCCACATATTATTGTTTTCAATCATAAAATTTTCAGGATTGTATTTTTAAAAAATTTTTTTTCATATTTGAA
>JAIERY010000397.1 GCA_019746425.1 Cytophagaceae bacterium | reverse complement strand
ATGTGAAATTCTTCCTGTTTAGATTGGAGAAATTATTTGCCTAATGAGGTTACTCCCCAGAAAATAAATGTGATCCTGTAGTTTCCCTTGCTCGATTTTTAATTCTGCTATTTTCAAAGATCCTGCAAAGCTGGCTACGATACCCGGTAATAAGTCGAGAAAACTTTTCTTGCCCACTTTGATGGTGTCGGAAGGCGCTTTGGCCTGGAAAGAGAATTCGGGCTGATTGATCTTCACACTGCCTACTTTCAAAGAATTATTTAACAAAAAATTCTGCCACCATATTCGCGAAATGATCACTTCATTAATCTGTATATCAATATTGGATAAATTGCCAGAAGGATCTTCTTTGCGGAGTTTATTTAATAATATAGTATCCTGTTTCAGCTTCACCTTTGCCATATATACCGCCCCAGACCAGAACCTCAGCTCAAAATCTTCCATTTGAAGATTGTATAAACCGCCCGATGATTTATATACTGAAGAAATAATCTTTTTCTTCACAATGGGGGTGAGTAAAAAATGTATAAATATAAAGCCTCCCAGCAGCAATACTGCCAGTGAAATCACCACTATTCTCAATTTCCGGTTATTAAAAGGCTTTTTATAAAAAGGGTGGGTTACCTTTGTTTTATCCGCAGAAGTCATAAAAATTTAGCTGTATATCCATACAACCTTATAAAGGCGGGACTGTTTAGTATTTATCAGTAATTGCCTGTTTTCAAATGTTTTAGGGCTTTTTATTACTGGGCTTTTTTTACTAATTTTAAACCTTGGTTATCAAAGATTAAGTCAATTATAAGATATATTTCATTTTTTAAAATCCGACATTATGAAACTTAAGATCGTTTTTTGGGGGATTTTATTGATCTCCGCTTCACAGCTTTTGGCTCAGCCTGGTTCGCTTGATACTACTTTCAATGTGTCAGGGCCGGTAAAAGGAAAAGTTTTTTTAAACTATGGATACTCTGAACAGGCAAATGCTGTTGCCGTAGATGGATCAGGACGAATACTCACAGCCTCTTATGATCCTTCTTACAATGTTATCTTTTTAACGCGTTTGAGATCTGATGGTACCATTGACACCTTGTTTGGTTCTTTAGGAACGGCGACCCTGAATACTTATCCTACACAGATACCCAATGCATTGGCAGTTCAGCCCGACGGTAATATTCTTCTCGCAGGTTACTTAATCGATGCAGGTGGCAATACCAATATGCTTATTGCCCGATATCGGAATGATGGAAGCCTGGATCCTTCCTTTGGTACAGGAGGAATCCGCAATATAGACATGGGAGGTTATGATATTGCAAGTGCAATTGATATACAAAGTGACGGGAATATATTACTGGCAGGAACCAGCAATGGTAAAGCTGTCGTGACGCGTTTAATGACTGCAGATGGCTCAACTGATTTAAGCAACTTCAATCCTGGTTCCGGATATTTTATATCTCCAGGATTTTCAGAAAATGTTGCGGCTCTGGTATATGACGGTAGTTCAGGAAATATTTTTGTAGCGGGCGATTTTTATAACGCAGGCTATAATAACATGTTTGTAATATGTCTCACTTCTGGCGGAACGCTCAACCCTTCCTTCGGAACCGGAGGAAAGACAACTATCAATCTTTTATCTTCTGATTTTTGCAGAGGATTGATCTATTCACAGGCTTTAAGAAGATTATATGTGGCCGGAAGCACAGGCGGGCAATTCAGGGTGGTAGGTCTGGATCAGAATGGTGCGCCGGATAATAACTTCAATGGCACAGGCGTATTTACAAGATATCCTGTAGTGAGTGGTGGTTCACTGAGCGGTATTTTAATGAATGCTAAAGGAGATATTTTCCTTACCGGCACCGCCGGTGGGGCATCTCCTAATTATGCCACTATGAAAATTGACGGGAATGGTAATATCGACAGCACTTATGGAGACGTCGGAACAGCAACCATA
>JAIERY010000140.1 GCA_019746425.1 Cytophagaceae bacterium | reverse complement strand
AAAGTGGGCGGATGTCCTTCCACCAGCGCGAAAGTAGCAGCAACGCCTCATCCTTTCAATAGCGAAACAACAGTATCAATTAACAACGGAGAAAAAATTCTTTCGGTAAAAATCTATGACCTTCACGGAAGTGAAATTGTAAGAACCGGAAGCCTTGATCAGAATGAAGTAAGCATTGGAAGCGATCTTAAAGCAGGAATCTACATTATGCATGTAGTAACTGAAAATGGAAATTATACCCAGAGAATAATCAAGACTGAATAATATTACCTAACACACACCTGAAAGCCCGGGGCGAAAGCTTCGGGTTTTTTTGTACCAAATCATCCTCCCCAACCTCCTTATTCCTCAGGGTCTCCCCATAGCCCCCGAGGAATCTCATTTAAAATCAGAGTCCCTTTCAGGAGACCCTGATTGGAATAAAGTTATTAACCTTTCCTCCTTGATGTCATCCAGAAGGGATCTTGTGAATGAAAATTGCCTCCATCAATACTTATCTGACTGACAATAGAAGCTGCAAAAATCATGGAGTCCTTCGGACTGAATGACAATATAAATGACACAACTTATGGTTATTGCCACCCTTAATATTGAGTCAAAAACGCAGGTTTTATCTAATTTAAAATTTTTAAAAACCCCTGTTTACTTTTCCCCGGCCAGTTTGTCCAAGAGAGGTAATTGCACCCTAAAACTTTAAATATTATGGAAACTAACCCGGTAATTTTTAATTGGATACTTCAGGAAAAGTCCCTTAACCAGAGACAATATCATATACCTGCAGAGGCAGCTATTAAAAAAAGTGAGACGGAAAAAAGAACTGTTTTCAGTGTGATGATGATGGGACTGCTGACTTTGGTTTCTTAAAACATGGAGTTATCAAAGCCCGTTAAAAGCTTCGGGCTTTGATATCATTTCTTCTTATTTATGGCATCTCGCATAAATTCACTATCCCATGCATGATCATTTTCAGATGGATTGAATTTTTTATCGTTCAGCAATAACTCTTCCTGCTGTGCCACTTCCTGCCGCACTCCTGAAATGTATTGTTCCTTATCATGATAAACAGCAGCCAGTTTTACAAGCGCCTCCTGGTCATACTTTAAAAAATTCTGTCCGGCTCTCACAGAAGAATAAGCGCGGTTGCCCAGCTTCCTCAAAACATCTACACCCAGTCTTACAGAAACATCTGTACTTTCTCGGTAAATATTTTTAGCGCCGATATTGATCAGTTTATAAGCATCGTACCTGTTCTTTGCACGCACCATAATTTCAAGATGAGGAAAATGCTTTTGCAGAGTCTGCGTCAGCTCGATATTGGTTTCCGGAGAATCAATGGCTATGATAAATATTTTCGCTTCAGCCACACCGGCAGATTCGAGGAGATCCAGCCTGGTCGCATCTCCATAAAATACTTTGAATCCCATTTTCCTGAGCAGGTTAACCTGATCAGAATTATTATCAAGAATGGTTGCATTGACACCATTGGCTCTCAGAAAACGGCCGATGGTACTTCCGAAATGGGAAAATCCGGCTATAATGATTTTATTTTTATCATCGATCACATCCGCTTCCTTTTCATTTTTTACTCCGGTGTCAATGCGGGGCTGCAATACTTTATCATTGAATAAAAATAACAGCGGCGCAAGCGTCATGCTCAAAGCAGTTACTGCCATCATAATACCTGTGGTATTGGCATCAAATATTCCCAGCTGACTCACGAAAGAGAATAATACAAAAGCAAACTCACCTACCTGGCATAGAGCAATAGAAAAATTGATATTCTGGTTTCCCGATAACTTAAAATATTTTCCTATCGCAAAAAGCACTCCCATTTTCACGAGCATAGATCCCAGTGTCAGCACAAGAATTAGCAGAGGGTTATCTGCAATAAGATGAAAATTAATAGATGCACCTACTGC
>JAIERY010000163.1 GCA_019746425.1 Cytophagaceae bacterium | reverse complement strand
CATGGAGCAAATATAACACTTTTTAGCTCATATTTAATGAACTAGGTAATAAAAGACTTATCCAGGGAAATTTGATGGATGTCAATAGTCTTGTCATTCTCCCTCAAATACAATCACGGCATCTGTACTGTCCTGCCATATGGCATAGGGGAGCTTTGCCGGTTCATTGGTGAATAAATGTAGATCCGTTGTTCTCCAGCTGTATTCAAATTCTTTGTGATGCTCATAATTATTGCCTGGTGAGATCTTCTCCATCTACCGTCATTTTCCATATACCATTTTCTTCATGCGGTTTTCGGGAGACATTAAAAGTTGTATTCATGCCCAAGGCGCCTACCACAAAATTATCTCCTTCAAATTTCTGAATTGGCCCGGATACTTTTGTGGTTCTTCCGGAAGCAATACGTTCATACTTTACGCTTCCATCTTTGCCTATGTATAATTCCATCGAAGGCGATTCCCATTCGCCAATGTAATCCATTTTATCGGCTGGGACAGCAATGCCTTTTAAATCACAGGATGCCAATACGCATAAAAGCGCGTACAAAAATAATAGTTTATAACGTTTCATCTTTGTATTGTTTATTTTGATTTACCTTATTGCGACTATACCGATTCTTAAACTAAATGTAACTGTAGGAATAATTTTTCTTCCTGCTTTTTCAAGTTCAAGTTCACTTGCTCTCCCATCTTCCAGGTATTTGGTTTCTCCCTGGGTTATATTGCTTCCAGTAATGTTTCTGACACCTATCCCGAAGCCTACACCTGCATCTATTGGGTATTTTATTTTAAGGCCCATTGACTGTACACCTATTTTGAAATGGAGGGCATTTAGATTATTGTATAATGTAAATTGTTTGTTATATATAGAATCTACATTGAATTCCACAATAGGATGAGTGATGATATTATCATATAAATAATTCAGGCCGATGTAAAATGATTTATTCTTGATATTTGTGATATATCGTTTAAATTCTGCATTTACATAGGCTCCTTTGATAATATTTCCGTCTGTAACTTTTTTAATACCATAATGCGTTCCCAGGTAAAGGCCCAGAGTATATTTTTCCGAAAGTCTTCTTTCAGCTCCCAGATCAGCAGTATTCACAGGAATAAATATATTTAAAGGCTTAAGGGATGCTTTTATAGTTAACTTAGGAATATAGAGGGAATCAGATTGAGAAAATGAATCCGTAAATAAAAAAAGTCCTGCAATAAAAAATATTCGTCTGAAACACATAAAGCTTATTAATAATTACTCTGCTAAAATAATAATTTCGGCTTATACTTGCTTTAATAGTTTTTCAAGCTCATCTTTTTCCGGGGAATCTTTAAAAATAATGGTTTTTAGTTTTTTATTCTCTTCCTGTATGGCGATCATCCCTGATGTCATGTCCTGACTTTGATGTGGATGCTTTATTCGTCGCAGAGTCCCCCGCGGGAGACTCTGCGACGAATAAAATAAAAAATAACCTCGCTGTTATTGTCGGCACAAGCTCAACTCTCCCGCAAAAACCTTCCCCCTAAGCTTGACAGAATTGGCGTAAAAAATATTGATGAGGGAAAGCCCTTCAGAGTATTATGCTTTGGAAAGCTTTTTTCATATTAAATATACACATTCCTCTCAAAGCAGTTCCTTTGTCGTCATCCCCGCACGCGGGGATCTTCACCTTTTGTATTAAGTAAGACTAAGTCCATTGTATAACCTAGACAAGCTTCTTAAAATTTATCAGAATGCAAAATCTATAGATCCCTGCCTACGCAGGGATGACGAGTTAAGGCATGATCTTTAACATAGAATTTAATAAATTAGCTATTATTAATCAATGTCGTTTACTTAAGCAAAATAGGTAAAAACCAGTTAAAAAAACATTAAATTTGATTCAGGGTATAATAGG
>JAIERY010000102.1 GCA_019746425.1 Cytophagaceae bacterium | reverse complement strand
ATTTTCCTTTCCGGCGCTGAAACGCATCAGACCAATGAGCATGGTGCCGGCAAGAACTTACAGCGGATTTCCTTATACCTTAAAACAGCATGGATATACCAATCTTTTTTTTAGTCCGCATTCAGGTATTTTTGACAACATGAACATTTTTCTCCCCGATAATTTCATTGACAGACTTTATACTTCCGATGAATATCCGCAGGATAAAATCTTAGGTCCTTTCGGTGTACCTGACGACTACATGTTTACGTATGCGCTGAATGAAATAAATAAGCTTGATTCCAGTAAGAATTTTTTTGCCACCATCCTTACCGCATCGAATCATAGTCCGTATACACTTCCCGCTTATTATAAATCTGCCTTTGAAGACGCAAGTAAAAGCGGTGTTTCCTATGCCGACTGGTCGATCAAGCAATTCTTAAATCAGGTAAAACATCAAAAATGGTTTGGCAATACTATTTTTATTTTTGTAGCAGATCACGGGTTAGTCGTAGGAGAAAATGCCTATGACCTGGCTCTCTCCTATAATCATATTCCCATTATCATATACGCCCCAGAAATATTGGGTGCACCAAAAATGATTGACAACATGGCTGGACAAATAGATATTTTCCCTACGGTGATGGAAATCCTGAATGCCAGTTATATTAATAATACTCTTGGGGTAGATGCAATCAATTACAAAAGAGATTATATCTACTTTTCTGCCGACAGCAAAATGGGATGCATTAATGATGAATGGCTCTTTGTGTATCGTTATAGCGGAGGAGAAAGTTTGTATAAATATAAAACAGGGAGCACAGAAGATTATGCGGAAAAAAATCCTGAGGTATTATCGAAGCTAAAGGATTATGCCTTTTCGCAGACACAGGTAGCTCAATGGATGTTTGTGAATAATAAGACGTCGGTTCCGAAAAAATTCTGACAGATACAGTCTGGAACAGGAATTAAAAGATATCAAAGTAAAGCTTCAGAATACATACGAAGCGCTCCATTTGTCCAACGACAATGCTCAATCATTTAATGAAGAGCTCTTGTCCAGCAACGAAGAAATGCAGAGCACCAATGAAGAGCTTCAATCTGTAAACGAAGAATTGCAGACTGTTAATAATGAACATCATCTTAAAATAAAAGAGCTTGCCGAAGTAAACGATGATCTTAATAATTATTTCCGAAGCACTATCAATGGCCAGGTATTCATTGATAGAAATCTTATCATAAGGAAATTTACTCCTGCCGCCACCAAACAAATTAACCTGAAAGAAAGTGATATAGGCCGACCGCTCAGCGATATTTCGACTAACATAAAGTTATCCAACCTGATCGATGAAGTAAAAAAAGTAATTTCAAATTTTCTGGTAAATGAACAGGAAATAGAGACCAACGATAACCGATGGTATAAAATGACCATTATCCCCTATATAAAACAGCAGGATAATTCAGCAGATGGAGTGATCATCACATTCAATGATATCACCGATTTGAAGAAGGCACAGGAAACTCTGATCAAAATAAATGCCGATCATGATACTTTCATATACTCCGCTTCTCACGATTTACGTGCCCCTATTAATAATATAGTATTGCTGAGTGATACTTTAAACTTTCTGATTCCTAACGATCAAAAGCTCAAAGATATAACCAGCCTGATAGGGCAATCTGCAAAAATTCTGGCCGATACTGTAAGCGATCTTTCCAACATTACCAAAATAAAAGATGATATTACGGGGCATGCAGATAATGTAAATTTAAAAGCTCTGATAGAAGAAATCAGGATTACCATTCAGGATCTTATTGATAAATCAAATGCGAAAATAGAAACTAAACTACCTTCGGCTGAAGCCGAAGGGTTTGGTATGGGCTGAAAGCCCACTAAAGTTATTCCGAAATCTTG
>JAIERY010000391.1 GCA_019746425.1 Cytophagaceae bacterium | reverse complement strand
AGTATTTTAGGAAATTTAGAAAGCCTAACAAAATATTAACGAGCTTATCCGCAAATATTTAAGACGTTTAGTATAGATAGTCAGACTCACAATGAGGTTTTATTTTTATTAATTTGCTTTAATTCTCAAAAATAAATTTTCAAACAATCGCTATGCTGACAACCGATACCTTATGGTTTGAAATAGCCATTGTAAGCATCATATTCGCCATAGGAAATATATTGATGGGACACTTTGAAGATCAGACGCCAAAGATCCGCAGACCGGAACTAGTAAATTCTAATTGGGTCTTATCCAGGTGGAATGAAATGGCCAAAACAAGTTGCTTGTGCAGCCAAATATCTTAGAGAATAGTTTTAAACCCGGAATTAATTTTTTTTGTTTGTTTAAATATTTTTAAATATATTTAAACAATGAATTTATTTTCCATATCACAGCTTTCCCGGTTTTCTGGCATTAAGCCACATACCATAAGAATATGGGAACAACGCTATAATGCGTTAAAGCCAAGTCGTTCAGAAGGAAACACCAGGTATTACGACGACACACAGCTGCGCCGCCTGTTGAATATTGTCAGCCTGATGGAATCGGATTACAAGGTATCGGAACTGTGTGCCATGCCTGATGAAAAATTATTCAGGCTGCTTAAAAATTTACAGACAAATGTAAATAACGGGCCTTGTGAATATTTTATCTCACAGCTTATCGCTGCCGGCATGGCCTATGATGAGCCTCATTTCGAGAAAATATTTTCTCATTGCCTGCTTCGCTTGGGAATGAAGGATGCCTATATAAAAGTATTGTATCCTATGCTGGAGCGTGTTGGACTTATGTGGGCAAGCGACAGCATTCCGCCTGCACAGGAGCATTTCATCAGCAATATCATCAGGCAAAAATTATTTACGGCAATAGATTCACTGGCTGCGGCTAAACCAGCAGCAGATTCATGGATGCTCTTTTTACCTGAAAATGAATTCCATGAGATCGGTTTGCTGTTGGCTCATTACCTTATTCGTCTTTCAGGAAGAAAAGTGATTTACCTGGGAGGAAATGTGCCTCTGCTATCACTCACGGCCGCTATTAAGCAGACGGGCTGCGCCAACCTGCTTTTCTTTTTAGTACACTACGACTCGCCTGATGCTCCCCAGGAATACCTGAAGCGACTGAGCGCGACTTTTCCTGGAAAAAATATTTATATATCGGGAAATCATAAGTTAATCAGTCAGCTGAAACGCGGAAAAAAAAACTCAGTGGATAGAATCTGTGGAAGATTTATTAAGACAATTACCATAATACAATGTTTAATTATCTATTATAAATATTTAAACAAATATTTATGGCAAAAATAGCGGTCATAGGCTCAGGATTCTCGGGATTAAGCGCATCAGCGTATTTATCTGCTGCAGGTCATGATGTACAGGTGTATGAAAAGAACAGCACACCGGGCGGGAGAGCCAGGCAGTTAAACACCGACAATGGCTATATGTTTGACATGGGCCCCAGCTGGTATTGGATGCCAGAGGTATTTGAGAGATTCTTCCATGACTTTGGCTATAAAGTTTCTGATTTATATGAACTCAAATTACTTAATCCTTCTTTCGAACTGGTATTTGCCGGGCAGGAAAAAGTAAGTATTCCTGAAAATTACTCAGAGTTGGGGCGGCTGTTTGAATCCATTGAAAAAGGAAGTTCCCTGCAGCTGGAAAAATTTATGAGTGAGGCCCAGTACAAGTACAAAACAGGGATGGAAAACCTGGTGTATATGCCCGGCCTTTCACTCAGAGAGTTTGCCGGCATGGATTTGATAAAAGGCGTCCTATGTCTACAGGTATTTTCCTCCTTCAGTAAACATGTGCGTAAATATTTTTCCAATACAAAGCTCATCGCCCTT
>JAIERY010000422.1 GCA_019746425.1 Cytophagaceae bacterium | reverse complement strand
AATCCTGAGCGCTGACTCTTGAAATACTATTCAACAGGAAAAAAATCAAAAATGTGCAATATACAGTTTTTTTCATATACTTAGTGTATTTTTTACAATATGAAAAAAATACTTATAAAAAAAAGAGCTTCCTTAAAATTATTTTATGACTTTCGATGCATTACAAACCCGCCCCCTAATGCCATCTTCGCTACATAAGACAATTGCTCCTTTCCCTGTCCAGCCTTTTTTATTTCCGTGGTGGATTGCAACAATAAACTGGACAATATATTAAGCTGCTAATTGATTTTTAGATAATATTATCCGATTCATCTATCAAGACATTAGAAAAAGACCTTAACAAGATAGAGCAAGAGATAAAAGATACTCTTCAATCATATACTGAACTCAACAGATTATTTAATATAGTCAGTTCCGTGGATGGCATTGGTCCGCTAACAGCGACACAGATAATTATTACACCAAACGAATTTAAAGATATTACACAAGGCAAGAAATTCGCCTGTTACTCAGGAGTAGCGCCATTTGAGCATAGCTCAGGTTCAACATCAGAGGAAAACCAAGAGTCTCCAGGATGGCGAATAAAAAGATAAAAACATTACTTCATATGGCTGCCCTTGCTTCCATAGTAATGAAAGGGGAAATGAGAGAATATTTTGATAGAAAAGTAAAAAAAGGAAAAAATAAAATAGCTGTAATTAATGGCCATAAGAAATAAACTAGTGTTAAGAATTTTTGCATGTGTAAAAGAGAATAGAAAATGTGAAAAAAAATATACACATGCACTTGCTTAATATATTGCCTGACACATATTGTATATTTATCTTCTTGCATATAGTAGGGCAGCGGGGTGTGTACTTTTAAACTAACTATTAAGTCTAAAACTGAATTTTACTATATCTTCAAAATATTTTATTTCTAAAAACCCCCTCCTAATACCAGATTTCCAATAAAACACCTGTTGTTAGGATTCTAGTCGGAGAAAAACATAATTATAGTTTTTAATTAATCAAATATGTTATAAGTTTGCTTAGTGTTATTTATACACTAAGTTGGTTTTAAACACTATAACATATGAGATCATTTATTCTTGCGATCGGATTATTTACTTCAGCCTTTTCATTTTCCCAGACAAATATTTCAGGGATTGTAAATGATTACAGAGAGGTAACAAATATTTCTACCGGCGGAACATGCGCATCAGGCTCTACCACTATTACTATCGTAGGAACAACTACTCCTTTTAATACAGGTGACAGAGTAATGATTATGCAAATGAAGGGAGCAGACCTGGATCATAATTCTACTGACCCCCTTGTTTTTGGAACCGTAACGGCTCTCAACAATGCAGGAAAATATGAGTTCCTTACCGTTATTTCTAAAACAGCAACAACAATAGATGTTAATCCATTAAAAGAAACATATACTATATCTGAAAGAATACAGCTCATCAGAGTTCCGGTATATGCCAATGCAAATGTTACCGGAGTTCTCACAGGGCAAGCATGGAATGGCACTACAGGTGGAGTATTATCTGTAGAAGTAACAGGAACCTTAACAATTGGCGCTAACATAACAATGGATGGCCTGGGATTTCTGGGTGGAGCGCAGCGGCAGGACGGACCTAAAAACTGTGGACGCAATGCAATGTATTATAGCATTATTAATGGTGCATTTCCTTTAAATGGAGAATCCAAAAAAGCAGGATTGAAAGGCGAAAGTATTTCCGCTGTAGTAACAGGTAAGGAACTCGGAGTAGGAAGATGGGCAACTGCCGGCGGTGGTGGTGGCGCGCATAATGCAGGTGGCGGCGGCGGTGGAAACAGAGGAATCGGCGGACGAGGCGGAAGACAATATGCAGGGTGTGCCGCTGCCGATGCGACACAT
>JAIERY010000218.1 GCA_019746425.1 Cytophagaceae bacterium | reverse complement strand
TTTTATGCAAATCTGTCTTTAATTAGCTTTGTGTAAATAAATATTATCTAGTATTAATATGAAAGAGATTTTCTATAAAATACCTCAGGAAGAAATGTCTGTCAAAGATGCTGCTGTATTTTCATTGCTTGCCAATAGTTTTGAAAGCCTAACGATGGTAACGAGCAATACGAACACTACCACGCAGCAGTCGGAGCTGAAATATAATTTCACCAACAAACTGAATAACAGCTTCTACGAAATTTTCAGAATTATCAATGAAGTTTATAAGATCTATAAAGAAGAGAAATAATAAAAAAAGGGATAGAATAAATATATTTTCTTCCTTTTTTATTTTTACACTTTTAATTACTGTCACTTCTTGTTCGTCTGACAAAGAAGGTACCTATCCTATTCCCAAAGATGCTTCTATAGTAACAGTAATAAATACCGGCAGCATTGGAAAAAAAGTTCTCCTGGATAAAATCGGAGAGTTCAGCTTTTCTGATTTATTCAAAACATCCAAACCCGGAGATACTACGCAAAAAGATACCCTTACCCAGATTCTTGAAGATCCGGAAAAAATTGGCATTGATGTGCTGGAAAATATTTATGGCTTTTACAAAAATAATTTAATAGGGATTATCGCAAGCATCGACGATCAGGACAAAGCGCCGGATTACTTTAAAAAATATAAAAATGCCGGAGGCCTTAACTTTTTGTATGTTAAGAATATTTGCCTGGCATGGAATAAAGATTTCTGCATCTTCCTTTTTCATCAGGACATGTCCCCGGTAAACGAAAAGGAGATCCTGGCATTATCAGATCTTAAGAAGCAGGATTTCTTTTTCCAGCAGGAAGGGTTCAAATTGGAAGAGCAGAGAGACGCTGATGCCTATATATGGATCCATGGAAAAAAGTTATCTGAAGAATTTCTTATTGCCCGGGATATTTCTCAGGAGTTTTTAAAAAATAATTTCTCTCTTACTACTATAAATTTTGAAGAGGGAAAAACAGATATTGAGACTACTGATTTAATTAATCCGGAGAATATTTTCATTGAATCACCTGTTGACGTTATTTCCTTTAAATCTTTTGCGGATATAGTAAGTGATCGTGACCGGATTTTAAAAAGCTCTTTTAAACTTAACCTGGATAAAATATCCGGTAAGTTTCAGCAATCTGAGAAAGCAACAAAAAAATTAAATATTTCCGCTGATGATTTTAAAAATGCATTTTCAGGCGAAGTAAATTTTTCCATCTTCAGAATCGACCAGATCAAAAGAATATTCCAGACCTATACTTTTGATGATGATTTTAATAAGATTGAAAAAACAGATACAGCCACCATCATTTACCCGGGATTTGAAGTATTCCTAAAAAACCAGGACTCGCAGATTGTAAATAAATTACTAAAGAGCTTAGAAGCAAAAAATCTAATAAGGAAAGGGAATGGCCCTCATAAATATGATAGCTATAGATTTGATTTAATTGACCCCGCATTTGATATTGTGGCAGGAAAAGAAGCAACGCTCATCAGTAATCAATACGGATATATTCCAGCCAATTTTAACTATGGCAAACAGGAAGAACTGGTTTATTTTTATTTAACAGGAAATTTCCAGACCCTGCACGAAGAGCTCAAAAGTATTGATTTTAATTACCCTTCTCTGGAAAAACTTGAAAGATTTTACTTCCGCATCCAAAATAACGAAAGCAAAAAGCCACTAATAAAATTTGAAATACTTTTTACTGACAAAGAGAAAAACAGCTTTCTTAGTATCATAGAAGTAATTAAAGGAACTGTCTTCAAGCAAATGTAGATTCAAGCTATGGTGGAATTGGCTTTAAAACGATCAAG
>JAIERY010000246.1 GCA_019746425.1 Cytophagaceae bacterium | reverse complement strand
AGTATTTCCATGAAAAGCACGTCAGGTACGCCGCATAGAATATAAAAGTATACTATTTTATGCTCCTATTAATAAATATGCAGCATTCCATATAAAAATTATACCTATAAATTATCCGGCCGCTTGTACGAGAAGAAAATTATTCTGCAAGAATCCCCAGGGAATGCAATACCTTATTTAATTTTTCTTTTGTCAAAGGCTTGGAAACTACAGGGAAGTCTCCCATCCTTTGGATACGTGCGACATTAAAATTAGAGTCATATTGAGTGAGTACCGCAATTTTATAATTGTCGGCATATGAATTTGCCAATAATTGAAATTTTCTAATGAACTGAAAACCATCAATTATTGGCATCATCAAATCTACAATAATAAGGTTACGGGAAGTATTATCTCCTTCTATTGCCTCTTCCAGATGGGAAAGAGCTTCTTTCCCATTACTTTTTACGAAAATATCGTTTGCTATATCCAGCTTTTTTAAAAACTGCTCATTATTGAAGTTTGAAATATGGTCATCATCTATCAGAAAAATAGAATCGAGTTTCATGCGTGTAATTTTAGGCACACAAAAATAAGAAACCTGTTTTTCATACAGAAGAGTATTATTACTGAAAATTTCAGGCCCTGTTTTTTCTTTACATGACAATAGAATAAATCAAATATTTCAATGAACTTCTACTGCAACTGCTGCAATGTTTCCAATTAATTCTGCAGCAGCATCTTCACTTAGAGGTTTATCAATAAAATATTTTACTCCGAGTTCTTCCAGCATATTTCTTTCCTCTTTTTCCATTCCTACTGTCATGACCACAATAGTTACATATTCTTTAGTTAAGGGAAAAAGCATATTGAATTCTTTGAGGAAATCTATTCCATTCATAAATGGCATGTGAAGATCCAGGAAGATTAACTGAGGGAGGGACCCTGTATGTTCATACTGGGTCTTCAAACTGGTAAGGGCATTTTTGCCATTGCCTTCAATCTGAATGGCGCGTGATGCTTTCACTCTGGTAAGCACCACGTAGTTTACAAAATTGATGATAGGATCATCATCAATTAATAAAATCGAATCTAATTTTTTCATAGCTGGTTTTTATTAAGGATGCCAATTAAGTGAGCTTTACTTTACCCTCCAAGCTAATTCATTGATTTTTAAAAGTTTGAACTTTCAAAAACCATGTAATATGCTAGTGTTTATGCAAAAATTTATATAACATTTATATATCAGGAGATATTCAATGTGCCAACATCAGGTTATACTTAATCTTATACACAATTTATTCCCATTTTTCTGACAGAAATACACAGCTTAAAATCTTAGAAAATCTTTTGAAAAAGATCTTTTATGTTAAATTTAGATTAGACTAATATAGGAACTTTTGATACCGGCCAGAGAATTTTCGATGAGATTACTGGCATTGCAGGAGGTTATCGTCCATCGTCCAATACTGTAATCCGCACTAACTACAGGTTATATCATTGGACAAGAGATGTATTGGGAAATCCTGTGGCAAGAAGAACAGACATACTGGATGGGTTTGCAAGTTATTTTTAAAGGTGTTATAAGTTTAGAGTAAAAATAAATAGCCCATCCGCAGCTGGCGGATGGGCTATTTATTTTTAAGGATCTTGCCGTCAAGGACAACAAACTTCTCTCATACTGCATGTTATTCCCATATTATCTGCATTCTGAGTTTTGTAGTTTGTTACCAGACTTGCATTCAGCTGCGCACAACAGGAATTATCATTCAGATCATTATTTACAAATAGTGCATGTTCTGCAAATGATCCCTGATGCTTATAATTATGTGCTTCTGCATAAGAACCTGGC
>JAIERY010000158.1 GCA_019746425.1 Cytophagaceae bacterium | reverse complement strand
TGTCTTGTTTTGATAACACAAAAATATTATACTATTATTGATTATCAAAACATTAAATGTGTTAAAGTAGAAATAGTATTGATCTTTTTTATGACAGCTGATATTAACGAAGAGCTTTCTTTGAGGAGACCGATACTTAATAGCATTGGTCAATAAATTCAACACAATACTCCTGAAATTTGCTTTGGAAAATTTTATCTGCGGGCATTGGAATACATCTATATTAAATACCGCATCACTTTCCGCGATAAGCTTCTCTACAGAAAATAAAACTTCCTGAACTACATCAGGAACATTGATATCGCTTACATCATCCATCATATTCTTCTGAGCCTTCCCGATTTCGGAAAGATCTTTTATCGTTTCCTGGAATCTGCGTATGGAAGTATTGATCATCTGAAGTATAGCTTCTGTTTCCTCATCTATGTATTTTTTCTCCTTCAGAATATCGAGCAAAGTTTCGATCAGCCCTTCAATGTTAGACACCGGGGCTTTGAGGTCGTGCGAAGCGCTGTAAATAAAATTATCCAGGTCTATATTGATCTTCCTCAGCTCCTGGTTGGTTTTCTCCCTCTCCACTTCCATTGTCTTTTTCTCCGTTATATCTCTTTGCGTTCCCCAGACCCTCACCAAGTTTCCATCCTGCACAATTCCTACGAGGTTGTTTAAAAAATATTTTGTATTACCCTCCTTGTCTTTCTATCTGGACTCTGCATCTATGATACGATAATTGTTTTGCATAAATGATTTCAGATATGATATCACATCCGGATCATCAGGAGGAAGAAAATCCCCCAGCCTCGCTCCAACAATCTCTTCATTGGATGAAAATCCATACATTTTTGCCATAGCATCGTTACATTCTGCCAGGTAAGCATGTTCATAAAATATACGCATCTGCTCTTTCTCCGGAAGAGAAGTATCAATACAATATTTTTCACTACACTCAAAACGAAATATTCCTTCAGAGCTCTGGTGCACAAAAGTTTTATAACGTTCTTCACTGTTGCTTAATTCTTCGGTTCTCTTTTTAACTTCTTCTTCAAGCTGCAGATTCATTTTCAGCAGTGCATCCTCAGCCTGTTTTTTCTCCAGAAAAGTTCCAAGCTGTGTAGCGAGGGAGATTACTATCTTTGTAAAAACAATGTCCGACTCTTTTGCTTCGTGAAAATAAAAAAGCAACGCAGCAAATACTTCGCCTTTATAATTGGTTATAGGAACTCCTAAGCCTGCTTTTAAGCCTACAGACTCTGCTGTGCTTCTTCTTGCAAAACCTGAAGCATGCTTTGAAATATCAGGCGCCCATTCCACCGCATTATTAAATACCCTTCCAGGCATGCCTTCTCCTGGCTTAAGGTTTCTGCTTATGCTTTCTTCTACAAAAGGGGAATATTTATCTTCTGAAATATACCAGACAGGGGCATAGGAAATTTCTGTTTTATCAGCATTGGGTATCCAGGCTTCACCGCAATCCCAGTCAGCATACTCGCAAATAAGTCTTATGGTAATTTTCAATGCAGCGTTAAAATCTTCTGATTTGCTTATGGCAATTGAGATCGCCTGAAGCACTTCCATTTCCCTCAATAGTTTGTGCTTTTCGGAAATATCCCTTATAATACCGCAGAAAAAATAAATATTATCTTCAGACCATGCAGAAAGGGATAATTCTATAGGAAATATCTTTCCATCTTTTTTTAAGCCTTCTACTTCTACGGTGTGACCTATTAATTTTGGCTGACGGGTTTTCAGAAAACGCTCCGTTCCTTTCCGGTGTCCTTCCCTGTATTTAGGCGGAATTAAAATCTCAAGATTTTTTCCCGGCAATTCTC
>JAIERY010000008.1 GCA_019746425.1 Cytophagaceae bacterium | reverse complement strand
TGGAAAATCCGGTGAAGTTGACCACCTATTTCCGGCGCAAATTGACCACCTGTTTCCGGACTAAACTGACCACCTGTTTCCGGAGCAAACTGACCACCTCCAGTAATTGTATTTAGCCGGGATTGTTTCATGATCCATGTGCAAATTGAATTGTCTTTAAACAATTCTATCACATGGCAAATCAAACAATACCTATGGCAAAAATCCGTCAGATCCTTCGCTACTATAGCCAGGGAAAAAGCAAACTTCAAATCGCCGAACTTACCGGCGTAGCCCGGAATACATTAAAAAAGTATATCCGTCGCTTCAAAGAAGAAAATTATTCTATTGAGCAGATAGAAACATTTTCCGACCAGCAGCTTGAAGATATTTTTACTCCCGCTGCAAACGAACCACTGAAAGCTGATCATCGCTTTAAGCACCTGCAAACCCTTCTTCCTTCTTATGAGAAATTAATGAAGAAGAAAGGAATGTCTCTGCAAAAACTCTGGGAAGAATATATCAAAGAATATCCTAACGGATACCGATCCACACAATTTCACCACTATTACCTTCAATATGTAAGCAGAGCCAATCCTGTGATGGTTATGCAACATAAGGCCGGAGATAAGATGTATATCGATTTTGCAGGAGATAAATTATCCATTGTAGATAAGGATACAGGAGAAGTTATAGAAGTGGAAGTATTTATTGCAGTTCTTGGATGCAGCCAGCTTGCCTATGTGCAGGCTATAGAGTCACAGAAGAAAGAACATTTAATTGAAGCTTGTCAGAATGCACTTCATTACTTTGGCGGAGTACCAGCAGCTGTTGTTCCTGATAATTTAAAATCAGCCGTAACTAAAAGCAGTAAGTATGAACCTAAGATAAATGAACTCTTCGCTGATTTTTCGCAGCATTATGGAATGGCGGTTCTTCCAGCCCGGGCTTACAAGCCACGAGACAAAGCATTAGTAGAAGGGATGGTGAAGATCGTATATAACAGGATTTACTCCTCTATACAAGAGAATATTCATTTTAACATCAGATCCCTTAATGAAGAGCTTTTAATGAGGCTTGAAGAACTTAACAATGCTCCCTTCAAAGGAAGAGATTAGCAGGAGACAGCAGTTTGAAGAAATAGAAAGATCTTCTATGCAGCCCTTACCAGATAACAGATATGAATGCAGGCATCAGAAGCTTGCTACAGTAATGAAGAATGGACATATATGTTTAACGGTAGACAAACATTACTACAGCGTTCCATATACTTTTATAGGAAAGAAAGTTAAAATACTTTATGCTTCATCAAAGGTGGATATTTATTACAACTACGAATGCATTGCTTCTCATTCGAGAAACCAGAGAAAATATCAGTACACAACTTTAAATGAACACCTGGCTTCAGCTCACCGCTACATCACCGAATGGTCTCCGGAGCATTTTATTAATCAGGCTTTACAGATAGATCAGCAGGTTGCCGATTATATCTGTAAAGTTCTTGAGCTGAAACAGCATCCCGAGCAGGCTTATAAATCTTGCAGCGGCATTTTAAACCTGGGACGCAAAGCAGGAAGGGAACGTCTCATCAAAGCTTGCAAGAGGGCTTCCAACTTTGGCATATACAACTATCCCATTATTGTAGAGATACTGGAAAGAAATTTTGATCAGCTCGATCTGGATGATGAGATCACGAATCAAAAAAATCAGATACCGGATCATGACAACATCCGGGGACCGGAATATTATCAGTAAACAATTTAAACAATAAATAACATGAGAGAAAACTTAAAAGAAAAAATGAGAAAAATGAGAATGTTTGGAATGCTCCGGGCATTCAACACAAGTCT
>JAIERY010000064.1 GCA_019746425.1 Cytophagaceae bacterium | reverse complement strand
CTATTCTTTTTTATAAAAAACGGCACAAACTTTTCCATCCAGCTTATTCTTTTTTATTAATTCTTCTGCTTCATTAAAAAGTTTACCGAGTGATTTATCATTCATTTTACCTTTATATGGTTTTCCTGCGACAATACAGGAAGGTGCATTGATCATTTTCATCTCAGCAGATTCAAATCCGCCCAGGTAGTAGTAAAAGTAAAGGCCAATGCCGAAAAATACGGCAAGGACAGAAAGTGTAATGATGGAAGTTTTTCTCATATAAGATTTTTATACTGCATTTTATTCAGGTGCGCATACCAGCTTTCATTCTGCAAAAGTTCTTCATGCCTACCGGATTCTTTGATTTCACCTTTATCCAGTACCAGGATTTTATCGGCGTTCTGAATAGTAGACAATCTGTGCGCTATGACAATAGATGTCCTTCCCTTCATCAGCTTCTCCATTGCTTCCTGCACAAGCTCTTCTGTCTCTGTGTCAATGGAAGAAGTGGCTTCATCCAGGATGATAATCTTAGGATCAAATACCATGGCGCGTACAAAAGAAATCAATTGCCGCTGCCCCACGGACAATGTTGCGCCGCGCTCCATTACATTATAATCAAATCCGCCCGGAAGCTTTTCAATAAATTTTCTTGCGCCAACAAGCTCGGCGGCATGATGCACCCTCTCCAGTGAAATAGTGGAATCATGCAGGGTAATATTATTGTATATAGTATCTGAAAATAAAAATACATCCTGAAGCACTACTCCGATTTTTGACCGCAGGTAATCCAGGTCATATTCTTTAATATCAATCCCATCTATTTTTATTTCTCCTTTATTGATTTCATAAAAACGATTAAGCAGGTTGATGGCAGAAGATTTTCCAGAGCCGGTTGCGCCCACCATAGCCAGCTTTTCTCCCTGCTTTACCTTAAAAGAAATATCTTTTAATACATAGTTTTCTTCATTGTAGGCAAACCATACATTTTTGAACTCCACTTCGCCTTTAAATGATTCAGGCTTCAGCATTCCATTATCAGGAATCTCTTCATTGCTGTCCAGGAGTTTAAAGATCCTGTCAGAGCTTACTACTGCCATCTGCAAAGTATTGAAACGGTCAGCGATCATCCTAATCGGACGAAAGAACATATAAAGCAATATCAGTAGCGCTGCAAAATTCCCGGGATTGTCTCCCGCCATTGCAGGATTATCGTAAGCGATCCATGTGCCGATAATTACAATAGCGCCTATTCCAAAAGACATCAACACGTCGGCTACCGGCATATACACCGAATAGTATAAAACTGATTTAAGATTTGCCTTCCTGTGTTCATCATTGATCTTGTTAAACTTTTCAAATTCTCTTTCTTCGCTGTTAAAAATCTGCACAATGTTCATACCCGTAATATGTTCCTGCACGAAGGTATTTAAATTGGCAACTGCGGTACGCACGGCATTGAATGAATCCTTGATCTTTTCCTTGAACACATACGTGCTCAGCAATAGAAGAGGAACTATAAGAAGGGTGTAAAGTGTAAGGCGCCAGTCAATTAATAACATAACTACAAAAATGATAATCACCTGCAGCAGATCGGCAATGATAGAAGCAACGCCTTCGCTGAATACATCAGACAACACTTCTACGTCCGAAATATTCCTCGTCATTAATCGTCCGATAGGCGTTTTGTCAAAGAACTTTAACCTGAATTTTAACAGGTGTTTGAAAAGCTGATTCCTTATATCCCGCACCACGCGTTGTCCAAGCCATCCGGAAACGTAGGTATGAAAATAATCTACCATACTATGGATCATTACCAGACTTAGCAGCAATA
>JAIERY010000335.1 GCA_019746425.1 Cytophagaceae bacterium | reverse complement strand
CCAGAACTTTGGTAATGGAAATGTTATAATAGACAAGTTTGTGAGGATTTATTGTTACCTGGTATTGTTTCTGAAAGCCTCCGAAAGAAGCGACTTCGCTAACTCCTTCTGTATTTTGTAATCCAAACTTGACATACCAGTCCTGGAGTGCACGTAATTCACCAAGATCATAATCTTTCCCCTGGAGCGTATACCAAAATACATGGCCTACTCCTGTTCCATCGGGACCCAGTGAAGGTGTAATATTTGGAGGAAGAAATTTTTGAGCATAGTTCAATCGTTCCAATACTCTTGATCTAGCCCAGTAAATGTCTACATCATCTTGAAAAATAATAAAAATAAAGCTCATCCCGAATCCCGAGGCAGCACGGATCGTTTTTATTTTGGGGATCCCTTGCATATTAGAAACAAGGGGATAAGTAATTTGGTCTTCCATGATCTGGGGGTTCCTTCCCATCCATTCGGTGTAAACGATTACTTGGTTTTCTGAAAGATCAGGTATCGCATCTACTGGCGTCTCTACAATGGAGTATAATCCTCCAAAAGTTATAAACATTATTATAATGCTCACCCAAAAGCGGTTATTTACCGACCATGAAATAATTCTTTCGATCATTTTTCTAGGGTTGTTTTTAAAAGGTGGTTAATCTTGTAGGCTTTATGGAACGAGTCGTACTCCATCAAATCCTGATCATATTTAAAAGTATCATCCAATTGGTCATGAAAAGTATGATTATTGGGAAAAGCATCCTTTAGACTAAAAATTGTAAGGGTCTTTAATTCTGAATCCGGACTTACACTAAAGTAATTTTCTTTTACACTCGCAGTTCCCTTACCATAAGGGTTAGGTTTTAAAACTGTTAGTTCATACAAAGTAATGGATTTGCTTTCAAGGATCTTGTATTCGGTCTTATCTACAAATCTATAATCATTTCCATCACAGTCTCTGTAACCGTAAATTTCAGATTTCTGATACCTATATTCCTTTCCCTCATGAATAATATCTATATATGGTTTTCCGGAAAAATCGTGTGTTTTGATTTTATGTTTTTCACTTTTACAATCTACCTCTAAGCTTAATTTACTCGAAGTAAAATCAGCTGCGGTTTTATAGATTCCGCTACGATCATCTTGCGATGAAGTCGCCGAAGATATTTTGGTGCCTGAACAATTAATTACTATTAGTGCGAGTATTACAATACAGAGAAGTGTTAAATACTGATTTTTCATAAAAAAATAAAGATGTACTGCTTTGGTAACTAGTTCAAAAGTAGGATGTTTACAGTCTGGGAATAATGAGTAAGGGCAATAGAAAAATTGATAAATATCAATTTAGTTGCAAGGAAGAGTGAAAAGTAAGGTATTAGAAAATTTTCTTCTCTGTCTTCTTTGAAAATTGTAGGAGAAAATAGAGGGTAGGAGATTTTTGAGAAAAAGTAAATATCATTAGATTTGACTTAACCTTTCTTCCAGCTAAATAATGTTTAAATACAAATTTTTGAGTATTATTACCCTTATTCTATATTTATCACACTTGTCTTTCTCACAGCCATTTATTGATATTGTAAATCTAAAAACTCAAAGATTCGCACCTGTAAATTATAATAAGGATGAAAACAGAGAGGTGTCAGTAAATCAGCTTACGCTGAATATTAATCTACCAATTCCTTTAAAAAATAAAGATATACTTATTTCAGGGATCACTTACGATGAGCTAATCTTTAGGACCAGTAATGCGGATCGAAGAAATCTATATTCTTTTTTAATACAGATAGGCTATTTAAAA
>JAIERY010000345.1 GCA_019746425.1 Cytophagaceae bacterium | reverse complement strand
TAGGTATAATAGGCTTAGGTCTTTTATTAACCGCAATGTTTTCTTATTGTCCAATGAATGCTCTGATGCATAGAAATACCTGCAGCAGAACATATATCCGAAGCCCATTACGGGATAAGGAAATAACGTATTAAGCGATTGTTTTTAAAATCAATGATACAGCCTTCAACAGGGCTGTATTTTTTTTATCTTTAATCATACTTAAATTATGTCTATGAAAGCACTTTTTCTGTTTTTAATTATTATAGGTGTTGTTTGCTCCTGCGACCAAAAAAAATCCAACGCATCTGTTGCTGAAAATCCAATCACGGATACCTTATCTCTCAGGCTAAGTTTGGTTACAGGAAATCTGGTTTCTCCTATAGCCTTCACCCATTGTGAAGATGATAGACTTTTCATTGTGGAACAACCTGGAGTTGTTAGAGTTTTTGATAAAGGTAAATTACTTACTGATCCGTTTCTTGATATAAGTGATCGGGTCCTTACAGATAAAGGATATTCTGAAAAAGGATTATTGGGAATAGCATTTCATCCTGAGTATAAAACAAACGGAAAGTTTTATCTGTATTACAGTGCTAAAAGTAACAACAAAAATTCAGACCATAAATCGGTGGTATCAGAGTTTATGGCTTCACCTGACAGTAATGTTGCGCGTAAGGAAGAAAGAAAAATCCTGGAAATAGAAGAGCCAGAATCCAATCACAATGGTGGACAACTGGCCTTTGGCCCGGATGGATTTTTATATATAGGTGTCGGGGATGGAGGCGGAGCAGGAGATAAACACGGGGAAACCGGCAATGGGCAAAACATGAATACATTATTAGGAAAAATTTTAAGAATAGATGTCAATACTTTTCCTTATGCAATACCTTCCGATAATCCTTTTGTAAATAAGCCGGGCATAAGACCTGAAATTTTTGCCTCGGGTTTGCGCAATCCGTGGAGATTCTCATTTGACAGAAAGAGCTCGCGCCTGTTTTGCGGCGATGTAGGTCAGAATGAATACGAAGAAATAGATATTATTGAAAGAGGAAAAAATTATGGCTGGAGAGCTATGGAAGGAAATCATGTCTTTGATAATGAATTTACCAATAATAATTTTGAGCCGCCAATTCATGAGTATGGAAGAGCAGAAGGCGCATGTGTAATCGGTGGATATGTGTACAGGGGAGAAAAGATAGCAGGTCTGCAGGGGAAATATATTTTTGCCGACTGGAGTGGTAAAATTTATCTACTGGAAGAATCAAATGGCTGGACGAGGGTCTTGGTAAACTTCACTAAAGATAAAGCAATCACCATCAACAGCCTTGGTGAAGACAGCAGGGGAGAAGTATATGTGCTGGGGCAGCAGGAGGTAGGTGGGAAAAATGCATCAGGTTTATTGTATAAAATAGTTTCCCGGTAAAACTTATACCGCAATCCTCATGTTCCCATTTTAATGGGAATCATGGAGAATATACCTTATATCAATTCAAAAAATAAAAAGCATCTTCTCGATATTTTTATTCCTGAAGGCGACGGTCCTTTTCCTGTTATTGTTTTTATTCACGGGGGTAGCTGGTACAACGGATGTAAAGAGCTATATCATCCTTTGGCGAAGAATCTGTCAGGAAAAGGAATAGTCTCTGTCATTATCAATTATCGTCTTGGAAATGAAACAGAAGAACGTTTCGTTGGGGTAGTACTACAATTCGGCGCAGTAGAACTAAATTCTAGCCCAAAACAATTATAAGTATCATTCAACAAATTCGCATACTGACTAAAATAATACA
>JAIERY010000188.1 GCA_019746425.1 Cytophagaceae bacterium | reverse complement strand
TTAAAAGAAAAAGAAGCAAAAAGAAAACAACTACGATAGTAGTAATAGTGGTCTAAAGAAAGGGGAGTACAATAGACGGTCATCCAGCGCATAAAACAAAGTTGGTGCAAGCGTGGTTGGAGAAGAATAAGCATCGCATCAAACTATATTTTCTTCCTGCCTATAGTCCAGAATTAAACCCTCAGGAATATATGAACCAAGACATCAAAACTAATGCAGTAGGTAAACACAGAACCTTAAATGTAGAACAGTTGGAAGAAACAGTAAGAAATTATCTAAAAACGAGAACCAGAAAAAAAATATCCAATTACTTCAAACATCCTAAAATATTATATGCAGCAGCTTAATAACGCTCATATTTAATGAACTGATTAATAACATGATTGGCTTTTACCTGTATGATAGGATTAGTTTACTTTTGCCATTTGCATAAGCAGCGTGCTTGGAATAAACAACAGCACTAATTTTTTGTGGGCCCACTGATTATTTCTGTATTAACCATGCGGATTTTATTACTGGTCAGTAAAAAGTGCGGTATCTCCTTGTACTGGTGGTTGGGATCACTGGCATGTCTGGCCATGCGGTGGGGCTTCAGCTTACTCTTGTATTTGACGTTTTGTAGAATTATTTTAATGCAGCGAGGGCTTTCTCGACCAGTTTTTTGGTAGCTCGTATGCCATCTTCCTCGCTTAATCTTTCTCCTTCATACTCTATTCCCATATATCCGCTGTATCCTGATTTTTTTACCAGCTGAAGCATTTTATAGTAATCAATGGAAGTTTCATTACCCTCGGCATCAAAATCCATACTCTTAACACTTATGCCTTTCGCATAAGGCAATAATTCTTCCATGCCTTTGTAGCGATCATACCAGTCTACACAGGGAGAAGCCCAAAGGTCTCCTTTTTCTCTTCTTACACAGAAATTATTAAAGTCTGCGAGTGTGCCACAATTCTTTTTGTGTGTTTCTTTTACTACTCCCGAAAGCATTTGTGCATTGGAAGAAAACCCTCCATGATTTTCCGCAAGGATATTAATGCCATGCTTTGAAGCAAACTCAGTAAGTTTAGAAAGACTTTCCTGAGAAGCTTTTTTCCATTCATCAGCCGTTGCTCCTCCATGCAGATTTACTCTTATGGCTTGACACTCCAGGTATTTGGCTGCTTCTACCCATTTATAATGATTTTCTATTGCCTGATTTCTTTGTGTAGAATCTCCATCTGCAAGATCACCTTCGCCATCAATCATAATCAATATACTTTTTACACCGTGATCACTGCAGCGCTGCTTTAGGTCTTTCAGAAATTGATTGTCCTTTGCCTTGTCTTTAAAAAACTGATTTACATATTCTACAGCTTCAAATCCGAATTGGGTTTTGGCAATACCCGGGAAATCGAGGGCGCTGATTTTATTGCTGAAAAATGCTTTATGAAGAGACCATTGGGCAAGAGAAATTTTTAGCTCCTGTTTTTCCTCCAGGTACATGCAGGAGGGAAAGGCTCCCGCAATAGCCAGGCCGCCTGCAACTTTACATGTCTGTTTGATAAAGGTTCGTCTATGGGTATTCATAAATCCATTATTTATGTAAGTATGCAGGTTTCCTGTGATAAAAGCAACGGCTAATTTCTGAGCTTATAAATAATTGCTTATATCGTTCTTCATTTTTTAGCATTCAAATCATAAATTCTACAGGGCTCCCGCATTTAAAAATCTTTGAAAATGAGCGTTCTAAACTCATCACTAACAGAAGCGACCATTCTTGTTGA
>JAIERY010000033.1 GCA_019746425.1 Cytophagaceae bacterium | reverse complement strand
GTCCCTCCCGTAGATTCAAATTTTATAGTTCCGTTGCACCACCCTTTACCATTAATATCCTGTCCATACACATAATAAATTCCCGGAGGAAGTTCTGACTCGAAAGATAGTTTCATACTGCCATACGGATAATTACCCCCCGACAAAACAGTCTTCCCTTCCTTATTCTTTACCTGCCAAGATACGTTTTGAGCGTTGCAAGGAATATCAAGAGTAAGTTTCACCTTAATGTTTGCATAGCTCCATTCAGTACAATTCTTTAGAAAAGAATTTAAATTTATTTTTTTATCTCTGCATATTTGAGTTGTATCAGCCGAAGATTCGAGAATAAACTTTTCATACACTATGATTGATTCCGTTAAACTATCTGATTTCCCATCTGAATAATTCACAACACATGAAACCAGGTAGTTTCCCGGAGAGTTATAGCTATGCGTTATATTTGATTGGGAGCCTGTGAAAGCGGTTCCGTCTCCGAAATTCCATTCAATATCTGAATATTTATTTGTACTGATACCCGGCCCAATTACAGTAAATGTATAAGTGTCGTTGGGGCAAGGTTGTGACGAAATCAGATCCAACCTGTTGCATCCGAAACTTTTAGCTTCTATGAGTACCGCTGAAGACAAGGTAGCATCAAAAACATCCGCTATAGCAAGCTTAATATGGTAAGTTAAACCCGGAGTGACTTTTTCATTTACCGACAAAACTTTTGTATATCCATCATAACCCAGATTAATTTTCGAAGGATTATTAATATAATAGAGGCTGTTCTGAGGAATACAGAAAAAATCATAAGCAACGTTACCATTATTTATAGTATTTACCGATACCGGCAAATTTGTATTGGGAACCAGGGCCAGATTTTTTTGGCCGCCAATACCTGGTCCACTTAGAAAAAAAGCAAAAACATCATTAAAGTTAGTGCATACAAATTCCTCGTATTCATCCGAAGCAAAAACGTACCGGAAAACCAACGAATCATAAGTAGGTATAAAATCAAACTCAAGAACAGAAGCATCATTCGTGGGTAGAGAAACCAACGAGGTCAAATCCGGATCGCCGGGTGCATCCAAAAATTGTTCGGAGTATTTATACTTCGCCTGCTTAACGTCTCCGCTGGATAAAATTATTCCTTCACTCAAGCCTATACCTGTACCTGTCTGAAATGAGCCAAGACCAGCGGTATTGCCTTTATATACTATATTAAAAACCTGTATATCTTCACACGTAAGAATTTTTTTTACAGCATCCTCAGGGTCCTGGAATTCCACATTTACCGAGGCAGAATCTGCAACATCTATGTGGACTCCATACCATTTCTGACAAGTATCATTTGAAGCAATTAACGTAATATTATATTCACCTGGTGTGTCAAAATTGTGAGAATAGTTATCAGAGTTAGAGACCGGATTGGCATCAAGGTACCATTCATAAGAGCTTGCCCCTGTACTGGTATTTGTAAAATCAAGAGTAATGCCAGAATTGATATAAACAACTGATCCGATGGGAGAAACGGGAGATACTTCGAAAAAAGCCTCTGTATTACATTCAACCTCAATGGTAACGGAATATGTATCGGTGCAAGATATTTCGCCATTAGAAGCAACAAGAGTAATTGTGTATATCCCATCGGCAGTTAATGTAGCAGAAAAATTAAAACTGTTGTCAATGTCTTCTCCGTTAATCTGCCACGCATATGTAGTCGCTCCTGTACTTGTATTCGTAAAATTAACAGTTTTTCCGGAGCTAATAATTCC
>JAIERY010000294.1 GCA_019746425.1 Cytophagaceae bacterium | reverse complement strand
TTAATCTTTGCATGGTGTTTGAATTTTATGCAAATATATAAAATATTAACCGCAATTACATATGACGTTTATTATAAAGATAACAGGTACGAATGGGGACACTCGTACCAGCGGACAAAATTACCTGCAGTTGTAAAAGGTTTACGAATCCTTAAAGGCTTCGCAAACCAATGCGCTTATTGGTCAGGCGACTTTGAGTTGTCAGATCAATAATTTTAACAGTACCTCTGTGAATTAACTTCGCCTCTTCTGTGGACTATGGGACTATCGACCGTGGACTTTTTTCCCTTTCAGTTTTTCTTTCTCTATATTTTCCTTCACCTTAAACTTTACTATTTGGGTAATCAGTTTAAGAGGCATAGGCTGGTTGAGGGGAAATTGAACAGAGCCTTTTCCTGTTTTGTAAACAGATAGTTCTTTTTTAAATGCTGCATGTCCTGTAGGAAGTGCATAAAAACCGACATGATTTTTATAACCGGCAAAGTAAACGAGCATGCCCTTATAAGTATAAGCAGGCATGCCATAACTGATCTTCTCTTCCGCTCCTGGTGCTGCTTTCTTAATGGTGGCTCTTACTTCCTTCAGCGCTTTCTGTGTCTCTTTGGGAAAAGCGGCGATGTATTCATTGATGTTTTCTGCGGGTATGCTTTTCATATGGTTTAATATTATAATTAATCTTTTTCGCTACCGTTTATTGTATTTACTTTCCTTTATAGGCTTTTTCAAGTTTTTTAATATAGAGCTTTTTCATTTTCAGAATGGCTTGCATTACCCGCGTGGATTTTTGGGGATCCTTATCGGTTATCATATCATCAATTATTTCCGGAACAATCTGCCAGGAAACTCCATATTTATCCTTGAGCCATCCGCATTGTACTTTTGCGCCTCCCTTGGATAATTTTCCCCAATAGTAATCCACTTCTTTCTGTGTCTTACAGTTTACCACAAATGAAACTGCTTCTGTGAAATGGTAATACGGTCCGCCGTTGAGCGCCAGAAATTTCTGTCCTTCAATCTGAAAGTGTATGGTGAGCACTGTGCCCACCGGCATTTGTGTCCCTTTGCTGTAATAGCTGATGCTTCCGATTTTAGAATTTTTAAAAACACCGGTATAAAATTTCACGGCCTGCTCTGCATTATTATCAAACCAGAGACATGCGGTGATCTTTTGATTGCTTTTAATTTTTGCCATGATCTATAGCTGTTAAATTAGTTTTCTTCTCTATATTTTTTGAAGTTATCCAGAATAGCCTGCCATCCGCCTCATTGCATTTCAATCAGGTGAGTATTCCGCCTCAAAAGTTTCTATTACTTTAGTTGCATTTCCCTGAGCAGAGAATATTATCTGTACTTTTCTGCTCTCATCTATTGTATATTCAATAGCTTTGTTTCCTGCACTTTGGTATATACGCCCCCGAAATCAAAGCTCATGCTGCCGTCTTTTGCCGCCATAGCAGTTTTAAAGCTTCCATTTAGCTTTAGCAGCGTGCATGCCAGCCGGGTGATGCCTGGCACCATTGAATAATATGCTTAGGCTCGTTCCAGTTTCCATACTTTTTCTACAGGAGCTTTAACCGTTGCTTCACCAGTTATCTCGCTCTTATTGGTTGTTTCCATAATATATAGTGTTAAGGTTTAATTTAATCTTTATCTGATTTTTAACAAAGTTAGCTTGCCGGATATAATATTGGAAGGGGCAAATACGACAAATTGAGGGGTGGTTTGCGTATCTTTTGAAGGTATAAAAATAGA
>JAIERY010000423.1 GCA_019746425.1 Cytophagaceae bacterium | reverse complement strand
AGCTCCGGCAATAAAAAAGGTTTACTCATTCCTTTCGGAGCATCATTTGCTTTATTTTTCAAGAGCCTAAAAGTAGTGTATTCAGTCTCAAAAATAAAATTGCTGATCAACAACTTACCCTCTTTAATAAAATCCAGGCAGATGTCGTTACTCTTGCTTAAATTGATATTAAGAGATTTATTGAGACCCCAGGCTAATTTATAATCTTTTACTGAAGAAATTATGGCTAAAATTTCAAAATCATAGTCATAATCTACAATCAGTTTTGAAGTTTTCATTCCTGAAAAAACCCAATTTTATCGGTAAATATATACTTAAAATATGGCTAATTGAAAAATAATCGCATTTTTGAATAAGATTAAAAAATTTTGTTTGACAATAATAAATTTAATGTATTTCTTTGCACCGTGTTTTACTAAAAAATAATAGAAAAATGTCAGAAATAGCACAAAAAGTAAAAAGTATCATCATTGACAAACTTGGTGTTGAAGAATCTGAAGTTACTCCAGAAGCTAGTTTTACAAACGACTTAGGTGCAGACTCATTGGATACTGTTGAGTTAATCATGGAATTTGAAAAAGAATTCAACATCTCAATTCCTGATGAGCAAGCCGAAAACATTTCTACTGTAGGACAAGCAATTGCCTACTTAGAGCAACACGTGAAGTAATTCCATTTTTGTTATCTCCTCTAAAAAATTTAATGAACCTGCATGAGTTGTAACCAAATCAAGTTTTGGTGGAACTTATGCAGGTTTATTGCCTGTTAGAGGAGGCGTATTTCTGGCAATTAAAACTTAAACCTTCTAATGATCCTAAAAAGAGTAGTTGTAACAGGTCTGGGCGCACTTACTCCCATCGGGAATACAGTGCAGGAATATTGGAATTCCCTTGAGAGTGGTAAAAGCGGCGCATCTCTTATCACCCGATTCAATCCCGAAAAACATAAAACGAAATTTGCCTGCGAGTTAAAAAATTTCAACGTCGATAACTTCATAGAAAAAAAAGAAGCCCGCAGGATGGATCCTTTTACTCAATATGCCATGGTAGCTTCTGAAGAAGCTGTTAAGGATTCCGGCATGGATCTTGAAAAAATAAATAAAGACAGAGTTGGAGTAATATGGGGATCAGGAATTGGCGGATTGAAAACCTTCCAGGAAGAAGTTTCTGCTTTTGCTACAGGTGACGGAACTCCAAGATTCAATCCTTTCTTTATTCCAAAGATGATTGTAGACATCAGTTCAGGACATATATCTATGAAGTTTGGTTTCCGCGGGCCTAACTTCGTGACTGTTTCCGCATGTGCTTCCTCTACCAATGCTATCATTGATGCTTTTAATTATATAAGATTAAATAAGGCAGATATAATTGTTGCCGGCGGATCTGAAGCAGCCATTACTGAAGCAGGTATTGGAGGATTCAATGCGTGCAAAGCTTTATCAGAAAGAAATGACAGCCCGGCAACGGCATCACGTCCTTATGATAAGGACAGAGATGGATTTGTAATGGGTGAAGGTGCAGGAGCTATTATTCTTGAAGAATATGAGCATGCCAAGGCAAGAGGAGCGAAAATATATGCTGAGATGATCGGTGCCGGAATGTCTGCAGACGCATATCATTTAACAGCTCCGCATCCTGAAGGTCTTGGAGCAAAAAATGTAATGATAAATGCATTGAGTGATGCAAATATCAAAGTAAGCGATATAGATTATATCAACGTTC
>JAIERY010000129.1 GCA_019746425.1 Cytophagaceae bacterium | reverse complement strand
CGCAGGCACGCATACTTTAACCTGTACGCCATCGAATACCTGTGGTAGCGGACCAGCAAGAACATTGAATGTGCTTGTAAATGATGTACCATCTAAACCGGGAGCATTTACTACATCTTCTGCCACTGTAATTCAGGGACAGAGCGGAGTTGTGTATACAGTGCCTTCGGTTGCCGGTGAAACTTATAACTGGACATATGGTGGAACAGGCGGAACAATCAATAACAATGGAAGCAATAGCATCACTGTTGATTTTTCCGCTTCAGCGACTTCAGGTACTTTAAGTGTAACTGCGAGCAACAGCTGCGGCAGCTCTGCAAGTCCGCGAACGATTTCTATCACTGTAAATACAAGCGGCAGTCAGACGCCGCAGCCGGGTAACTTTACTCAAAGCACAAACCCTGTTACGCAGGGACAAACTGGTGTTACTTATAGTATTCCTAATGTGCCGGCTACAACTTATACCTGGAGCTATACCGGTACAGGAGGAACAATTATCGGGACAGGAGCTACTATCACAATGGATTTCGGACCGACGGCTACTTCGGGAACACTGCAAGTAATAGCCGATGATGGTTCCGGGCCGAGTGCTCCGAGACAATTGGCAATTACGGTGAATCCGCTTACGGCAACCTTCGATGCTGTTGCGGCGAGTTTAAAAATTTATCCAAATCCTTTTGAATCATATTCAGTGATAGAGTTTAGCCTGGTAAGCAATGCAGAAGTAAACCTGGAAGTATGCGATCTCACCGGACACGTAATTATGTCATTAATTGATGATGAGAATATGTCTGCAGGAAACCATGCGCTTGCATTGAGCGGACTTCCAGAAGGAATGTATATTGTAAAGCTGAAAGTAGGAGGCAGAGAGAAGAATATTAAAGTGATTAAAAATTAAAAGCTGCAAATTTATTTACAAGCCAATCAGGATAACTGATTGGCTTTTTTTATGGATAAGAAATTCATTTTTATAGACACGTTTTTGACTTTTTTTTAAATTTTTTTCTTCAATAAGAATAAAATAATAGTTATATGAAATATTATTTGGATAATATTATTATATAAAAAAATAAGATAAACCATATTTGTTAATAGATATTTTATATGTTTTAAGACAAGGTATAGTACAATTTTATTTTGGAAAAATCATATTTTGTTTTTTTATTTGAATGATTAAAGGGGCAAAATATGAAAACAAAGTATAACATTACCATAGTCATTGCGCCATAGCAACAGACTATATCTTCCAATAATGTATTCCTTCCCACCCATACGCTGCGAATACAAGAAATGGTAATACCGACCGGCTCCGCATCCGGATTTTCCAGGTCATCCGCAGACTTGTACTGAAAGAACAATGAACATTCATTCTCATTCATTACATGAAAAAAATTTTATTTCTCATTCTGTTATCAGGACTGAAAAATTTCAGCATAGCGCAGATTTTTGTTGCACCACAGGCTACCGGAGGTGTAATTAATATTTATACAAGTGTAGTAAGCATTATATATCCAAACACAATAGTAGTAGCTTCTTCCGCAGGATTTGTTCCCGGCAATAAAGTGCTTATTATACAGATGCAGGGGGCAAGCATCAACACAAGCAACACCAGTAATTTTGGAAAGGTAACTTCTTATATTAATAGGAGCATAAAATAGTATACTTTTATATTCTATGCGGCGTACCTGACGTGCTTTTCATGGAAATACTT
>JAIERY010000108.1 GCA_019746425.1 Cytophagaceae bacterium | reverse complement strand
ACCCCTATTATACCCTGAATCAAATTTAATATTTTTTTAACTGGTTTTTACCTATTTTGCTTAAGTAAACGACATTGTTTGCTAAATAATAATTTTGCGGCCTATAAGTATCAGGAAAATATTATGGAATTGTTTGAGACCCTGAAACAGTTTAAAAAGTTGCAGGACCTGCTTCCTAATAATCATCGCATCAAATACAACATATGTGTGCTCCAGCTAAAAGGCTGGCTGTCCTCTGAGATTATTATCGATCCGGCTGTTTTATACCAGGATATTCAGAACCTGAACAAAACTCCTGTTGATAAAAGATTAATCAAACGCCTGCTCATCAATTACCATATCATCAACAGCGAGCTGCTTATGTCGCAAAGGAAATATGCCGAGAAAGATAAATCGCTTAAGTTCATTTACGACAATTACGTCTTTTTAAATTTAAGTGATCAGGATATTCTTAGTCTTTCTCAATATTTTGTAGAGTATGGTCATAGTGACTGGGCGCAGAAATTTCTATTCAATTATGTAAAGAAAGTAGATACCAATGAGGATATTTTATTTTATTATTTAAACATGACCATTGTGAGTCCTACTGTAACAATGGATAAGTTTTACCATTCTATCATGCTCAATGCTATGACTTCTAATAAGAAAAGATTTTGCAATTTATTTAATACAAGTGGCAAAGACGGTGGAATAACTTTTCAGTTATTGGAAAATGAGAACCTGAAAAAAACATTTTGCGAAAGCTGCCTTAAATAATCGTGATATGAGAAATATTTTTTTACTGACGATCATATTATTAATAAATAGTTTGTCATTTTCACAGGACAGGCTGGTAAATTCTACCGCTCTTGCCAATGGCTGCAGAATTATTGCTTCAGCGCCTTCGTATTATGTAAGCAATCCGCATACTATAAAGATTGATGCCTGGACGGTGCAGGGGCTGTTGGATGAAACGGCTACTATAGGATGGTGTTCTTCCGTTTATCCTTCTTTCCCGATGAATTTTGTTTTCGAATTGCCGGAAGAATATATTTTTGAAAAAGTAGTTTTCAATAATAAATGCCAGAAGGAATATGCGGGTATCTGTGCAAAGATTGTAAAAATAGAAGTTTCCGTTACAGGGCCTAACAGCGGTTTTACGGATGCGGGAAGTTTTACCTTGAGCGAGTATAATGTATCTGAGCATGCGGTGAATAAAATAAAAGGCAGATGGGTAAAACTGTCTATACTTTCCAATTATGGAAATGCCGAATATACCGAGTTGATGGATTTTCAGTTAATGGGAAAATATGCGGATCCATCTTATGATGCTTCCAACATTGTAGGCATGTGGGATACCAATTTCGATTGGGTTTCTATTAACAGCAATCAGAATGGATATATCTATGGATGTTACAAATGGTCGCAGGGAGAATTATTTTCAGGTAAAGTAGACCGAAGGGTTTTTAAATTTAAATGGTCCCAGAAGCAAGATGGCCAGAAAGGATGGTGTACTGTTGTGATTAATAAAGAAGGTACCCGTCTTTCAGGTATCTGGGGTTATAATGAAAACTATTCTCAATTCGGTTTTTGGGATTTTAAAAAATCTTCCGATAAGCCATACAATTGCTGGAACAGCAAAGACATGCAGAATATCAAACCCGATTATGTGCTGAAATCAGACACCGAAAAAAAATTGTTAAATGAAT
>JAIERY010000385.1 GCA_019746425.1 Cytophagaceae bacterium | reverse complement strand
AAAGCCAAACTTAATGAACTTAGAAATGCGGAGGTATCATTAAATTATGAAATTGTGGAGAGCAATATTGTGCTGAACACTTTGATGAATAGAAATCAAGATTCTCCCTTTTACATAGATTCCATCGTTGAGCTTAAACCTTATGCAGAAATAAATTTTGACACGTTAACGCTTCAACGAAGTGATATAGCTGTTATTGACAATTCAATTTCTGCCATGAAGCTGAATCAGAAATATGCATCCTTTGGCAGAAAACCGGATTTTACATTTCGTGCGGAACATGGAGTCATGTTTGCAATGCCTAACCAGTATACACTGATGGGAAGTGTCAATATTCCTATTGTTCCATGGGCCTCCAAATCTTATAAATCAGAAGTTAAATCAATGGGATTTAGGATTGAGGAGATGAGAAAAGACAAAGAGTCATTAATGCTTTCGGCAAAGAGAAGCATTGGAGAAAGACATGCCCTTCTGAAGAGCGAGAGAATTCAATTGGAAAATTTAAAAGATACAATCCTTCCTTATTATGAAAAGAATTACCAGGCAAGCCTCCTTTCCTATAGGCAAAACACCTTATCTCTTTTTGTTCTCCTTGACTCCTGGGAAATGTTGCTTATGAAGAGAATGGAATACCTTGAGAAATATTATACGGTGTTTGGATTGCAGGCAGAACTGGAATACGAAAGTCAAATTAAATAAATTATGAAATTGTATCTGAGTCTTTTAAAAATATTCTTTATAGGTTTGACTGTCGTGTCGGTTTCCTGTTCCAAAGCAAAAGTGGAAAATCACAGCGGACATTCTTCGGGGAAAGAATACGAATATATTTATCGTCCGGTCAATAGGTTTGTAATTTCTGATCAGAAACTCATAAGGCCTGTGATCGAAAATCCTGATAGTTTGCTCGTAAATGGATATGTTGCTTTTGACCCAAACAGAAACAATAAAATCGCTGCCCGGGTGGGAGGAAGAGTTGAAAAGCTCTATTTTAAATACGACTATCAATATTTACCCAAAGGCGAAAAGGTCTTAGATCTCTACAGCCCCGAACTCAACACCTATCAGGAAGAGTATTTATTTCTGCTTGAATCTACTACAGAACAAAAACTTATTGATGAAGGGAGAAACAAATTGAGATTATTAGGTATGACTAATGCTCAGATTGAAGACCTTGAGAAGAAGGGTGTTCGCACCATCACTGTTCCCGTATACACCCATTATGAAGGATACATTTTATTAAATAATGAGGTGAATGGATCCGTGATGAATAAATCGGCAATACAAGGAGTAGATATGGGGAACACCAATGAAGGTGTGACTAATCAGAATGAAAATATTACTTCTTCTTCGAAAGAAAGGATCAGAGAAGGAATGTATGTTGAAAAAGGACAAGTATTGTTTTCGGTAAATGACTTCAATTCTGTATGGGTAATACTTTCTTTAGCGCCTAAGTACTTCTCATTAATTAATGTCGGAGAGAAAGTTACTATTAAAAGCGAACTGTTTCCTCAGGCAATCAGCGGAAAGGTCAATTATATAGAACCTATCTATAGCAATGAACAAAAATTCTTGCAGGTGAGGGTTTATCTACAGAACCCCGATCATAAATTGAAGACAAACTCTCTGGTTACAGCCTGGATTAAAATTTCAGGAAAGAAAATTCTTACTGT
>JAIERY010000363.1 GCA_019746425.1 Cytophagaceae bacterium | reverse complement strand
CGACAGAAGAAAATGAAGCTCTGGAAGAAGTGGTAGTGTCTGCAACAAGGGGTAGCAGAACTATCGATAACATCCCTACCCGTGTGGAAGTGATCGCGGGAGAGGAACTGGACGAAAAAGGCAATATGAAGCCCGGCGATATCCGCATGATGCTCGCTGAAAGCACCGGCATCCAAACGCAGCAGACTTCCGCCACAAGTGGAAGTTCAAGCATCCGAATACAGGGACTTGATGGAAAATATACACAGATTATTCGCGATGGATTTCCATTGTATTCTGGATTTTCTGGTGGACTTGGGCTTTTACAGGTTGCCCCACTCGACCTCCAGCAGGTAGAAGTGATCAAAGGCTCTTCATCCACATTATATGGTGGGGGAGCAATTGCGGGCCTAGTCAATCTGGTCTCAAAAAAACCGACCGAAGAGCGCCAGTTAAATTTTCTGCTTAATGGCACTTCAGCCCTTGGGCTTGATGCTAGCGGATTTTATGCGCAAAAATTTGAAAAAGTTGGCATTACCACTTATGCCGCCTACAACCATGGTTCTGCTTATGACCCATCTAAAATAGGGCTAACCGCAATTCCAAAATTTAATCGTTTTACGCTTAATCCCAAGCTATTCATTTATTTTGATGAAGCTACAACGTTGATGGCAGGTGTAAATGCTACTGTCGAAAAAAGGATTGGTGGCAATATTGACTTTGTAAAAGGAAAGACAGTGTCTAACCCTTATTTTGAGGAGAATAATACCGATCGATATAGCACGCAAGTGGAACTTGGACATAGGCTTTCAGAAAATGGAAAGCTTACTTTTAAGAACAGTATTAGCTATTATGACAGGAGCATAGAACTTCCAAGCTATCTTTTCTCGGGAAGGCAGGTATCTACTTATAGTGAGGTAAACTATTCTAGAAATGGTGAGAAAGCTGATTGGGTATTTGGAGCAAATTTCCTTTCAGATAATTTCAAGGAAGACATCGGTACGTCTGCCGCATTACGGAATTATTCCCACAATACCATTGGCGCATTTGTTCAGAATACCTGGAACTCTACCGAAAAACTGACTATAGAGACAGGTATAAGAGGGGATTACCACAATGAATATGGATTTTTCTTCTTACCGCGTATTTCGGGGTTATGGAAAATCAACGATCATGTTTCCACACGACTTGGAGGAGGGTTCGGTTACAAAGCACCGAATGTTTTTACCGAAGATGCTGAACGAATACAGTTCAGATACGTACTGCCGATAAACGTGAGTAACACAAAGGCAGAACGTTCTTACGGTGCAAATTATGATATAAATTATAGAACTTCGCTTTTTACTGATAAAGTTGGCTTTAGCATAAACCACATGTTCTTTTATACCCGAATTGCAGACCCTATATTGCTTACTCCAATAGGATCAAACCTTGCCTATGTACAGCCTAATGGAAATATAATCACTAAAGGAATGGAAACTAACATTAAGCTAACATATGCTGATTTTAAACTATTTGTAGGTTATACATTGGCAGATGTTGGCCAAAAAGCAGGATCCGTCTATACAAACTATCCCTTGGTATCAAAGCACCGTTTAAACAATGTATTGATGTATGAGATCGAAGACAAGTGGAAGCTAGGCCTGGAAGGCTATTACTACAGCAATCAGCAGCTCAATAACGG
>JAIERY010000133.1 GCA_019746425.1 Cytophagaceae bacterium | reverse complement strand
AATTTTATTTATTATTTTAAGACTGAATTAAATTCCGTTCATGCGAAAAGGTTTTTTGCTTTTATTAATAATGCTGCTTATCATTTCTGCACGCTGCATTGCTCAGATAGATTCCAGTTATATCCTTCCATTACACGATAAATTTATTGTAAAGCCCTTTCTGGGAGCTCCGCAATTTAATATGGAGCTCAACCCGGCCTTTGCACCCGATAGTGTAAACAGCGATTATACTGCAAATACCATCGGGCTCATTGGAATAGATCTTTCTTATAGAAGCGCATCATTAAGTCTTTCCAAAAGAGTAGGTCAGTTTAATGATGAAAAGGTATATGGAAAAACAAAATATTCTCAATTATCCGGAAAATTCGGCTTGCATAATTTTTCATTTGAAGGATATTTCAAAAAATATAAAGGGTTTGCAGATTTAAATACCCCTTCTTATCATAAAACACCTTCCGACTCCTTTCCATATCTCATAAGAAATGATTTAGAAATTAAATATTACAAAGTAAAAGGTATCTATCAGTTTTCGATGAGAAAGTTCTCTTATCCTGCAGCCTTTTCCTTTACTGAACGACAGAGAAGAAGTGCCGCAGGTCTTTTCATGATGGTAAACGTAAACAGGTTTCTAATCAATGCAGATTCTTCTTTTATACCTTTCCCTGTGCAGCAGGATTATAAAGAACAAAAATCGATCTCAGAGCTGAAGGTTACCACCATGGGCATTGCACCGGGGGCATCATTCAATCTTGTCTGGAGAAAATTATTTTTCGCCGGTATTTTATTTCTTGGCGCTGAAGTGCAGCATCAGAAATATTTTTTAACAGAAGACAATCAATGGAAAACAAACTGGCGCATTGCTCCGCTCGCTGATTCAAGATTTTCACTGGGCGTCAATGGAAATCGGGCCTTTATAGCAATTACTGTGAAGAATGATTTTAATTACATAAGCCTGACACGTTTTAATGCCAAAACCACTCATACAGCAACCACTCTGGACTTTGGTTATCGATTCAATGCGCCAAAAGTATTAGTGAAAACTTATGATAAGATTTTCTCCTTTCTCCATAAGGTAATCAGGATATCTTGACACCTTATGTATTTAATTTATTCTTAATCTCTTTGATGAGCGCTTCCCTTTCAAAAGAATATATTTTTTGCTCCTTATTTAAATATTCAAGCAAAGCCAGAGACTTCAAATATAGATAGTGTGCTTTTTGCCCGGAATTAAAATCTCCTTCTGTTTTTATAAGATGAGCGAGTATATCCAGGCGATCTGGCTTTAATAATTTTTGATTTTTAATAAACTCTATCCACTGTGCGGAATCAATACGGATGATTTCTCCTGATGATAGTTGAAACAGTTCTTTATAAGCTTCATCTATTAATTCCAATGCTTTTTCATAATCACCTTTTTCTTTCAAACCCATAAGTTTTGACAAAAGCTTTGCAAAGAGCTGAGCCAGCTTTAATATATAATCACGTTCATACATAACTAAATAATTTTACCAGAGCATTGTAAATCAAAAATAATTCTTTAAGTTTATATATTCTATTAAAAAAATGAACACAACATTTAAATATATTGTACTCCCCTTTCTTTAGACCACTATTACTACTATCGTAGTTGTTTTCTTTTTGCTTCTTTTTCTTTTAAAA
>JAIERY010000365.1 GCA_019746425.1 Cytophagaceae bacterium | reverse complement strand
TGTAGTTTTGCATATCACAAACTTACTAAAGTCTTCGCCTAAAGGCGAGGGATTTTCTCCCCGTATGAGACATTAAAGTAATAAAATTTGGGTAACCCCATTTTAATGATCTATCAATATAGTAAAGCATGTTAACTTTTTACGAAATGTTGAAAAATAAATCGGATAAAAGTGAGAAATGTTGCAATAAAGTAAGCCAAATAAGACATCCCTCAGTAGAACCAAGGAAGGCGATCTATCTGCCTTATACTTTCACCCTAATTTGTAAAAAGAGGTAAACATTGCATATACCTGATGTAGAAAATCCATAATCTTTTTTATGAAAGATCAAAGGGAATTATAAAGAGAAAATAAAGTAAGTCATTAAAACCCGGTTGCAATCCCCGTTGATTTTAATTCTTTCTGATAAATATTTGTTTCCGTCAAATCAATTAAAGTAAAAGAGAGATATGGAAACAATCACAGTCCCCATTTTAAACGAATCTGCTATTGAAACAATTATAGAACGCACCGTAATGAAAGTGTTAGCTGAGCAGCAGGCTCTTCCTAAAAAAGATGAATCACTCATTACTACCCAGCAGGTGTGCGATGAATTCCATGTAAGCAGGATCACCCTGAATAACTATCAAAAATCAGGTAAGCTAATGCCCTTTGGTAAAGCAGGAAAGCAGCATACGTACAAAAGATGCGATTGCGAAGAAGCATTTCGGCATAAACTTTATGCGATGAAAAAAACAGGCAACAGCTTTCTTTAATCAATCAAATTATCATTAAACAACTTTGGTTACAATGATGAAACACAAAGAAGCATTATGAGGGGTCCTAAGTTAAAGCAGGGGCTGGATTATTTTCCTATGGCAACAAGAAATGACAGCCGTTATAAGGTAATAAGGGCTTTGCATGGAGATACGGGCTATGTTATTTTAAATACTCTGTTACAGGATATACATGGGGAGAATGGATATTATATAAAATGGAACGACAGGCTCGCAAAGATTTTTTCTCATCACCATAACTTTCCGAATGAAATAACTATTGCTGTGATTAAAGATTGTTTTGTAGAAGGGATATTCAATGAAGGGCTTTTTCGCAAATATCAAATCTTAACTTCCGAAGAAATCCAGCAGGTATGGATTAATGTGGCAAAGGAAAGAAAAGAAATTCTTTTTAATCAGGAATATCTCCTAATTAACATCCTGCCATATCTTAAACAAAAGCAGAAACAGGAAACACTTGAATTAACCGGAGATCCTGGACAGGAATTGCCGGAGGAATTCTTTGACAGGGATAGAGACATTGAACCGAATATTAATTCAAATAATCCCGGTTATAATTTAAATAATCCTGCCCATAAAAAACAAGCAAAGGAAGGAAAGGAAGCAAAGGAAGGAAAGCAAGCAAAAGAAGCAAAGCAAGTAAAGGAAGAAAGTAAGCGAAGCAAAATTTTTAATTTTAGCCATTCGGCTGACTTTTCATTTCCTTTAGAAATATCAAAAAAAATTATTGATATAAAAAAGATTAAACTACCGGACGTAGTGCCGAAAAGATGCTTGATAATTGGAAAATTAAAAAAATTCCGCAGGACGAATCAACCGGAAATATTTTCCCGCACGAATCCGGAAGAACCCCCGAAAAAATTATTGAATAACTTATCCGG
>JAIERY010000249.1 GCA_019746425.1 Cytophagaceae bacterium | reverse complement strand
ATTATCTGTCTCAAAATTATCCCCAGGCACGCAGTATTAAATATTACAGAGAGATCGAAGGTGATACTACTTTGTATGAAATTAATTTTAAATCAAAGGAGGAGGAGTACAACCTACTTCTCTATCCTGATGGGCGAATCTATGAGACAGAAATTGTCATGGATTTTAATCTGTTGCCTGAAACAGTCAGGAATAAAATTACACAGGACCTTCAAGTAAGGTATAACAAATATACCATCCGCCTGACAGAACAACTAAATCCTGATGTTGAGCTTAAATATGAAGTTAAGGTAAGGGCTAAAAAAGGAAATCACAGCGGATATTTTGAAGTTTTTTATGATGGGGAAGGTAATTTTATAGAAGAGGAAGAAGAAACGATAAAGTCTATTCCAAGTAATTCCGGTTTCTGATATGCGAAAAGTATTATTATCAGCCGTTTTATCTGCTTTTATAAGTATTCTATCCACTGCTCAGGATCTTACTTTTTACGGAGTTGTCCCTTCTTATTCGCAAACAGGAATTATTAATAAAAAATTTGATTATAATTTCTTTGCTTCAACTACGACCAGTATTTTTTCAATGACATATGCAGATGTTGATTATCCTGCAAAACTATTGCAGGTATACATTCAGCCGAGCATTATCTACAAGTTTCGTCCTAATCTCAACTTCTCAGCAAGTATTACCTACAATTATCAACGAAGTAATCCCAACGCTAATTATTTTAATGAGTGGCGCGGATGGCAACAGGCAATATTCAGTCACAATCCCTTCCGCTATAAGGGTAGGTTATCTCACAGGGTAAGATTTGAAGAGAGGTTAATAAAAAATTCTGGAGAAGAGTATCGGCTTACTACACGGTTAAGGTACCAAATTGGCTATACGGTTCCTTTGCAAGGCAGAACAATGGATGCACATGAATTTTATTTTAATAGCTACTGCGAATTTTATTTTTCTATTTCTAATCCACCTGATCGTCCAAGGAATGCGCTGCATAGTGAAGATTGGCTGTATGCAGGACTGGGATATCATACAGGAAAAATGGGACGGATAGAGGTTGGACCTATATTTCAGACGAATGTGAGAGATCGGCAGCATGACAGAAGAAACTTAGGAGTTCTTCAGATACTTTGGGTAACAAATTTTAATTTCAGACAAGATAATAATTGAAGTTTGCTGTTCCTTGGTCTGTACCTCTGTCAAACAGTCAAACTCATCCTGTCCGGTTTATAAAATTTTACAGAAATCCAATAATAGTTGCCAGGTTATCTACTAGATAAAAAATATTTTTGTATTTTGTATTTAGGCGAGTTGGTGGTCGGTGTGCCACGCGACCACGGAGGCAGCGGTAGATAGTTTACACACCAAAGAGTAGGTACATTAGGTAAAGTGTTGCTTTTTTCATTGGGAGTAATATTAGTAATTTTTTTAATGTTTAAAATAAAGAGAAGTAGATAGTAAAATGTTTTGAATCTATCTTCACCCTAGTGGGTGGTCGGTGTGCCACGCGACCACGGAGGCGGCGGTAGATGATTTACAGACCAGGGAGTAGTAAAGATCACGTTCATATGCATATGGAATATGCGCCAAATAAAAGTATAAGCGAAATAGTAAAGAGGTTAAAGG
>JAIERY010000017.1 GCA_019746425.1 Cytophagaceae bacterium | reverse complement strand
CCTCCCGGCAGCATCACCGCATTAGTCGGAACTTCCGGTTCGGGCAAAACCACCATCGCCGGACTTGCTGCTTCTTTTCTTTCTCCCGCAAGCGGAAAAATAACCATTGATAAAACAGACTTAACCAAAGTGACTTTAGACAGTTATCGTAGTCAGCTTGGAGTAGTTCTGCAGGATGATTTTTTATTTGAAGGCACTATAGAAGAAAATATTTTATTCCCGAGGCCAAACTCCAGCAAAGAAGAACTACTTGCAGCTGTGGAAGCAGCGCATGTAAATGAATTCACAGACAGGTTTGAAAAAGGCCTGCAAACAGTTATCGGGGAAAGAGGGGTAAAACTATCGGGCGGACAAAGACAAAGGGTAGCGATTGCCAGAGCAATTTTAGCCAACCCCAGAATTCTTATTCTCGATGAAGCAACTTCAAATCTTGATACGGAAAGCGAAGCATACATACAGGAAAGCCTGAAGCGGTTAATGGAAGGTAAAACTACTTTTGTAATTGCCCACCGCCTGAGTACAATCAGGCAGGAAGACCAGATACTGGTAATTGAAAACGGAACAATACAGGAAAGAGGAACGCACCAGGAACTGATTGATAAAAAAGGAAGGTATTTTGAATTGTATACTTATCAGGCGAGGATTTAGTAACGGGTGCGAGTGTAGAGTGCTGAGGAAAAATAAAGACTATTATAAATCAGATATGAAAAAATTAAAAATAGAAATCGGGGAAATATTACAGGGGGATTTCAGTTTTAAAAAACTTAATCTGCTATTGGTGTTTCAGGTAAATTGTCCGGGATGTTTTTTGCATGCCATGCCGTCTGCCGGGAAAGTTTACCTAGACAATATGTATAAAGGATTGAATGTATTAGGTCTTTCTACTGCCTTTGAAGATTTCGATCTTAACACTAAAGAAAATACCATTGCCTTGTTAAAGCACAAAACGCTCACAGGGGAAACAAAAAAATCTATGAAGGAATATGGCTATAATGAGTTTCCATTCACTATACCCTTCCCTGTAGCTATGGACAAACTGATGGAAGCAGGGGATTTCATTACTGAGGAAAACATTGAACACCTGTGCAATACCATTCCTGCTTACAAGACTTTACACGAACAGGAAAAAGAAATTCTGCAATTTCAGATCAAACAACATTTCCGTGAAAGCGAAAAAACTTCCTATACTTTCTCCATCAACCAGATGAAAGGAACGCCCACATGGGTTTTATTCAACGAAGATCTGGAAATTTTAGCACAGTGGTTCGGACATCAGCCGGTGGAAAAAATGGAAGAAAACATAAAACAACATCTGCAACTTTGAAATCTAAATTATAACAAGGAACTTCCAAAGGGAGTATATTAGCTGGATTCTTTATGGTTTACCTGCAGAAAACAGATATATACTTTATAAAAAAACAGCTTTTATAAAACAATAAGCGCTTTACCAGGTTTTTTATTAATAGCAAAACACCCACCTAGCTATGAAAAAAACTTTACTATCAACATTCCTGTTTTTGTATCTGATTGCCACATCAAATGCTCAGATAACTTACACTGAGCTGATGACAGCAAGTGATGAATTTAATCCAACTACACTTTCAA
>JAIERY010000256.1 GCA_019746425.1 Cytophagaceae bacterium | reverse complement strand
TATGAATATACACAAAGTAATTGAAAATAATGTAGAAATTGTTACTTTAGATAACAAAGAACTGTTGATAACCGATACTCAATCGGCTTTGGATCTTATGGCCACTGTAAGGTATGAAGCGGATTGCGACCGACTCATTCTTCATAAAAGCAACATCACGGAAGATTTCTTTGATTTAAAAACCGGCCTCGCAGGAAGTATATTGCAAAAAATCATCAACTATCAATTGAAGCTGGCGATCATAGGCGATTTCTCCATATATACCAGCAAAAGTCTGAGAGACTTCATTTACGAAATGAACTCAGGTAAAGATATTTTTTTTCTGGAAAATGAACAACAAGCGATAGAAAAACTCGCTCAAGTTTAATCGATTCATAAAGCAATAAAAACGAATACTTAAGATAAAGAAAGGTCAAATGAAAACATCAAAGATTTTTACAACACCCTTTGCCCGCGTGTATCCTCTTTATCTGCAAAAGGCGGAGAAAAAAGGCAGGACGAAAGCAGAAGTCGATCAAATTATCTTTTGGCTTACCGGATATGATGAGAAAATCTTACAAAAGTTACTGAAGAAAGAAGTTAATTTTGAAGATTTTTTTGAACAGGCACCACATATAAATGATAATGTTTCTCTCATTAAAGGCACTATTTGTGGATATCGGGTAGAAGAGATGGAAGAAGGACTTATGCGAAATATCCGTTATCTCGACAAATTGATTGATGAATTGGCTAAAGGAAAAGCCATGGATAAAATATTACGAAAGTAAGTTTTATGGAAAATAATAGATTCGATCAGATTGCAAATAAATATGACACGAAGGAAAGAAAAGAATTAGCGAAAATCATAGTAAATGCGATCAAACCTGAGCTAACAGATTGCAAAGATAAATCACTTCTGGATTACGGATGTGGCACGGGACTCGTCGGACTAGAATTTTCTACTTTGGTGGATCAGCTTTTGCTAATGGATTCTTCCGAGCAGATGCTTGGGATCGTAAAGGAAAAGATCGATAGAGATAATATAAAAAATGCTGAGGTAATTGCCTCTGATTTTACCAAAACGTTCTTGAACATGAAAGTAGATATAATTGTCGTTTCACTGGTCCTTCTTCATATTCCTGTTGTTCATAAAATACTAAGTCATTTTCATTCCGCATTACATGCAAAAGGAAAGTTGATTATTGTTGATTTTGATAAAAATGAGAAAGTATATCACCCGGATGTACATAGCGGATTTACACATACTCATCTAAAATCCTTACTTACCGATGCAGGATTCAATACAATAGAAATAAAAACATTTTATCATGGTAAAAATATTTTTATGAATCAGGATGCTTCGTTGTTAATTTCTACAAGCTTGAAATGATTCTTTTCGAGTCAATTCGTTGGGTAGGTTATGATGTGTGATTCAAAATAAAACCAATCCCGCTTTCCATTCCAGGTCAACTGCCGATCGATACGGTAAGGTTTTCCGCACTTAATTTGTCAGCAACGGTTTCACATTCTTCGAGCGATCCCACAAAGCAGATCGCTCTTCCATTGTTATGCGCTTCGAGTGCGATTTTTTTCGCTTCTTTCATCG
>JAIERY010000260.1 GCA_019746425.1 Cytophagaceae bacterium | reverse complement strand
CATTGTCGCAGTAACCTGCGGGTTGCTTGGCTGCTTTCTGATATTGAGAAAAATGGCTATGGTAGGCGATGCCATTTCTCATGCGGTGCTGCCAGGAATTGTATTTGCATTTTTATTATCCGGAGGATCGAGAGAACCTTTGACTATGCTCTTAGGCGCCGGCGCATTAGGACTAGTCACTACGCTGATGATAGAATTTTTTCATAAAAAAGGAAAACTGCAGACAGACGCATCCATAGGAGTATCTTTCACTTCACTCTTCGCCATCGGAGTGATACTTATTTCGCTCAAAGCCGGTCAGGTAGATCTTGACCAGGAGTGTGTGCTGTATGGCGACATTGCCTATATCCCCTTCGACAAACAATTGATATGGACAATGCTGGCGGTATTGATATGTGTCGTTTTATTTATATGGATAGGTTATAAAGAATTATTCATCACTACTTTCGATCCTTCTTATGCAGCAGTGATTGGTGTTTCTGTTTCGCTATGGCATTATTTGCTAATGGGCATGGTATCGCTCACTACTGTTGCTTCTTTTGAAGCGGTAGGCGCCATCCTTGTAGTAACATTCCTCATCGCACCGCCGGCCACTGCTTATTTACTTACCGACAAATTCAAAACTATGTTATGGATTTCTGTGGCAACAGGTATCATTGCCGCCATTGGGGGTTACTGGCTGGCATGGTTTCTGAATGGATCTGTAGCAGGAGCCATGTCCACTGTAGCAGGAATAGAATTTTTACTGGCTTTCCTCTTCTCTCCTTTACAGGGATTGCTTTTGAAGCGGTTAAAATTAAATGGTTAAATTTTAGTTAAACAAGGAAGCCTTTTACACAGTTATTTCAAAAAAACTCAGCATGAAAACTTTTATAAAAATATTGGCTCTGGCAGTAGTATTATCGTGTTCCAAGAAAAATACGGATAAAACAGTAGCCAAAGATCCGGCGACAGACCCGGTAGTGCAAACGCCTGCTAATACTACCAGCAATAACATTATTACTGAAGAAGAAACTTCTAAAGCTGACATCAAATGGATGAGCTATGACGAAGCGGTAAAACAAGCTAAAAAAAAACCAAAGAAAATATTCATAGACGTTTATACTGACTGGTGCGGATGGTGTAAGAAGATGGACAAGACCACCTTCAAAGATGCCACTGTCGCACAATACATGAATGAAAAATATTATGCGGTTAAATTAAATGCGGAAAGTGAAAAAACTGTTTCCTACCAGGGAAAGCAGATGACAGAAAAACAGTTGGCTGCCAATATATTTAAAGTAACAGGCTACCCTTCCACGGTTTACCTGGAATCTTCTGAAAAGATCATTCAGCCTATTCCCGGATATATGGATGCTACTACTCTGGATAAGATCCTGCATTATATCGGCGAAGACCACTACAAAACCCAGACATGGGAGCAGTTCCAGATGAGCTATAAGTCAGAATAATTTTGAATGTTGAATTATGAATTTTGAATTTGAATATACAACTTTACATTATTCATAATTCAACATTCAATGTCGTTTACTTAAGCTCATAATCGTTTGTAGTTCATGTGATACTGTTTTTTTGGTTT
>JAIERY010000381.1 GCA_019746425.1 Cytophagaceae bacterium | reverse complement strand
TTTAAAAGAAAAAGAAGCAAAAAGAAAACAACTACGATAGTAGTAATAGTGGTCTAAAGAAAGGGGAGTACAATATTGTGAAGGATATCAAGGAAAAGAAGTTCGGTTGTGACTTTAAGGGTACATCACTCGAATCCGTACTTACAGAAGCAAGTCTTTGAAGGAGCTTCTCATCCCTTCTATTGGAAGCCGAAACTGAGAATACCGGATATTTAAGAAAATGAAGATAACAAAGCCGCTTCGGTCAGTTCCTTGAAAACTGTTTAAAGTAGAATTTAGAATTAGTAAATGTATTCCCACGCGCTCTTATACGCGCCTATGGAGTCGATATAATTTAAAAATTCTTTATAGAAAGAATGCTTCGTAAGAGTGCCGCTGTCGCCGATCACTACTAATTTTTTCTTTGCCCTGGTAATAGCAACATTCATCCTCCGGATATCATTGAGAAAACCTATCTCCGCTCTGTCATTGGATCTTACCAGGCTTATATAAATAATGTCCCTCTCCTGCCCCTGAAATCCATCCACTGTATTGACAGAAACCTTGCATACATTTTTAAGCTCCGCCTGAGCATATTTTTCTTTTAATAAATTTACCTGGGCTTTGTAAGGAGAAATAATTCCTATCCTTAATTTTTGTGTATTGACTTTGTTTTCTTCCAACCTTAAATGCAGTAAAGTAAGATGTTTTAATAGCAAGTCTGCTTCTTCCGGATTATATACACTGAGATTTTCTTTTTCATACTTTTCTTCATACCCGCAGCCTGCTGTATCGACAAATTCTACGGGCTTTTCCAGTATATCTTCGCCTTGAAATATTATTCCTTCTTTAACCGAAGTATCTGCTATCAATTGATCTTTATAAAATATCTTGCTGGAAAACTTCATGATCTTCTCGTTCATCCTGTATTGAGTCTCCAGCATCACATCTGCCTTCTGTCTCTGAATGGATTTTTCAAACAGAGTAACATTTAGCCCTTCCTTTCCTGCTTCATTGGATTTCACTGTAGGCGGTAACTGACAATGATCGCCGGCAAACACAACTCGTTTTGCCCGCATAATAGGGATCCAGGTAGCAGGCTCTAAAGCCTGAGCGGCTTCGTCTATAAATACGGTTTCAAAGTCCTTATCTCTTATATAATGATTGATTGACCCAACAAGAGTAGCTGTGAAAACCTGCGTGTTATTAATCAGATCTTCTACGATATATTTTTCAATCTTACCTGCATCGGTCTGAATTTTCCGGGCCTCATCCAGAATCAATTTACGCTGATCTCTTTCTGATTTTCCAAAATGTCTTTTGTACTTCAGCGCCATGTTCCTGTACTCCACAGCCCGTTTCTTCAGCTCTTTGATCTGCTTGTAATCCTTGTGATTGGTGATTTTATAATCTACGCTGTGCACCAATAGCTCTTCACTTATTCTGGAAGGATTACCGAATCGCAAAACAGAAACACCATTCTGAAATAATTTTTCTGTCAGCAAATCCACCGCGGTATTACTGGGCGCACATACAAGCACCTGCTTTTCAGTCTTTAATGTTTCTACTATGGAGTGTATGAGTGTAGTTGT
>JAIERY010000364.1 GCA_019746425.1 Cytophagaceae bacterium | reverse complement strand
ATCCAATTACTTCAAACACCCTAAAATATTATATGCAGCAGCTTAATAACGCTCATATTTAATGAACTGATTAATAACAGTTGAAATGTAAAGGGCTTAATTGAGGGGTTGATACCAGTTTCGCGGATCTGCAGCAAGATCCTGGACAAATTTTGATACCAGTAATTTGATACCAGATATCGCCCAGGCCTGAGCGTTCCGGAAGAAAATTGATACCTGTCTATAAGGACAAATCATTATTTTTTTTGAATAGTCTTCTCTATGTGGGTGAAAATCGGTTTGAAAATAACCTTGGCGTGTGGGGGAATATCTTTATGAATATCTTTAGCAATTCCTTTTTCCATGTATAGAATGGGTTTAATCTGTTTGTCGGATGCTTCAAAAAGTGAAAAGGTGCTGAACTCTTTAAAATGTTTATTGACTTTCGATAGGCTTCCTTTATAGCGTTCCTCTATTTGATTCTCCGGGACACCGTGGCCTTTTACTTTAACCCTCTGCTCAACCCGCTCTTTCGCGTGTTCAACATTTTTAAGTGAAAGGAAAATCAAATTTGTGTTATATCCTTCTTTTGAAAAGCGCTTAGGCCAATCCATGCAATTGTCAATAAAAAAATTTGTTTCGTAGGCAAAATCTTTCTTCTGTTCTAATGCAGAAGAAATTTCCTTTATGAAAAGATCGTTGGCATTATTATAGGCAATGTCATAACGCAGCTCATGGTCGAACTTGTCTTTTTTATAAAAGTCTTGTCGAAATCAAAAGAGGTAAGCCCTGGGGGAAGTAATAAGTGGGCGTTAGTGGATTTTCCTGCTCCGTTAGGTCCAGCAATCAGGTATAGATCGGGCTTCTGATCAGGCATTCACTTTTTTCTTCTCTGGAACTATTTCAATTCTTCCGCTAATAAATTCCTTTACAGTTTTATTGCTCTTGAAATCGAAATATACAATCGGCTGGCCGTGCGCTGCGTGTCTTTTCAAAGCTTCCTCACCGGAAGCTTTTAACTTTTCTGCTATATTCAAAAATTTCTGCTTATCCATGGTTCTGAGTTATTGATCTAATATAAGGATAACAAATTTTACCGGGAACGGGATTACTTTTTTATGTAAAGTTTAAACTTTGAAAATTCATCTGCATTGGGTTCTTCATATGTCCAAGCCTCAAAACCCATCCCTTTAAGCATTTTCCTGGCCTTTAGGATGCCCGTAACATTCTTGGCCTCTTCGTATGGCTCTCCCCAGGTGAAAGGAACTAAAGGCTTAGAATGATTAATTTTAAAGGGTAATTTCCTGTTCATTACATCAAACCGTTGTGATTTGCTTTCAAACAACGATCTTTGAATTATCGGAAACAACAGATGTTTGCAAAGTAGAGCTGGCAAAAATGTTGTGATTTGCTTTCAAACAACGATCTTTGAATTATCGGAAACAACAATGGATTCTCCGGTAACTATTGGAAAATAGTTGTGATTTGCTTTCAAACAACGATCTTTGAATTATCGGAAACAACAGAATTAAAATTTCCTCCGAAACCAATGGG
>JAIERY010000261.1 GCA_019746425.1 Cytophagaceae bacterium | reverse complement strand
TTTCTTCTGAAACGCATACTATCTTTCTGAATCTCTTTAGACCGTAGTTCAGCAAGAAAATGATTGGCGATAGAATTTGTCTGACTTAGAATAAACATACTTTGATCAATCTTCGGCAAGGCACAGCTTTATTACTTTCTCATATATATCTCCCCAGTTCTTCCATTCTCTTTCATTTCCTATAGATTCATTATGAAAAACAAAAATAAAATTTCCTCCCATCTGTTTCACTTCATCCACCATGGGTTTTAAAAAAGCAATAACGTCTTTCGACCGGAATCTTAAATAAAATTTTAAAGTACTGTCCATTACCGCGAATGGGAAAATTTTGAGGTCAGTAATATTATTTTCTTCCAGGTCAAAAAAGTAAAAAGGAGTGCATGTGCTCGCTCTGAATCCGACTTTAGAAGTATAGCCCATAGAATAGTCTTCTTTTATTCCTGCCTTTATCAACTTTCTGTATGTATCAGGGAACTGCAACCTGAGATAATGCTGCCTGCTTTTTACTACGATGGTACCCAATATATCTTCCAGCCGTTCTTTCTCTTTATACAACTGTATCTCGGATCTGTTTGAACCATAGGAAGGATGCAACCCTACAGTAGCACGCTGGCTTATGGATCTTATCAGGTCGCGGAATTTTTCATTTTTGTAGGAAAGATTTTTGTCAAACCTTCCATAATTACCAAGTAAAATAAAATACAGAGGTTTGAGGTTGTAAATTTTATGTATATGATTCTGCCTTTCATAAGAGTCATATGGATCTCTTTTATATCCTGCATGCACGGAAAGCCGGCTTGTAAGCTTTTTAAATTTAAAAGTAATGAGTCTTTCCAATAATGCAGAAGTAATCCTTAACCATCCTTTATATTTATAGGCGTAAGCATTATCAATATCAATGGTAGGTGTGAAAGAAAAACCCGAATATGGAAATTCAAGATCGGGGAAATGTGCTTTAAGAATTTTTTTCAATTCTATGGCCCAGAGATTTACAATCGGCCTATCTAAAAATCCTCCTTTGAATGCAGCGCTTTCTTCTGCCCGGTAACGATTGTGTGAATCACGGCTATGTGGAAGATATTCTTCGTAACGGCTCACCAGATAAAAAGCGGCTGCAAAAAGATCGAAAGGCAGTTTATCATTTTCTACATTAAAAAAGACACAAAGATTATTCCATTGCCTGAATTCTACCGGCTGCTTCCTGATTTCTTTTTCAAACAAAAGATCTACTGCATGAAAGCACAGACTCCCGTTTAATTTAGTTTTCCCGTAAGAAAATTTAGGATGCTCGCTTTTTAAAAATTCTTCTTTATCCGTCGTTAAATGATAGGAAACCTTTAATATTTCTTTAAAGATCAGATCAAAAGTAAATTGGACGCGGTTGGTTATTTCCGCTACGTGAATTATGATCACAATAAAAAATTTACCGGTGTTTCAAATACTCTGTCAAATTTATTTATATTTAAATTAATAATAAAAAATTAATTTGAATTTATCCCC